>JAKPTH010000239.1 GCA_029571125.1 bacterium | reverse complement strand
CCGCCGTTTCCGGAAATGCTTAAGCCGAGGCCCGAAACGTTAGCGAGCGTGAGGTTGGAAATAGGCGTTACGCCTTCGCCGCTCATGCCTACTACCACGGCCTCTTCCCACTGTTTTTTATTTCCTTTTCTGAATGCGAGTGTCGGGAAAGTGTTGGCCAGAGTAACGCCGGCTTTCTTTTTAGGATATTTATCGAAAACTTTTTTGATGGCGTTCATTATGGGGATTATCGAAGTGACCGCCGCGGTCAGCTTGAAGAGCTTGGGAATTTCGGGATTTGAAATTTCCATTACCCAGTCGATGATTTTAGCTGTTAATGCGGCGTTTTGCGATACGATATCGCCTTCGGTGCCGTCGCCGCCCTGCGGGCAGGAAAGGCTGTATTCGATGCCCATAGCGCCGGCTTTTTCGATTTTTACGGTGTTGGACTGCCATACTTTTTTATCGTTTTTATCGTTGCCGGTAACGGGGCCGCCGGTGGAAGCCATCGTGAGCTTGGTAGGGAATTCTTTGACGAGCTTCTTGATTTCGGCGCAGACGCGGTCGAGCGGGTGACCGGATACGTTATCGCAATTGCCGTAAGTCTGAGGCGTTATCTGGAACATATATTCGGATGGGATATGTATGTCCACGCCGTCGAAGGCGGTTTTCATGACGCCGCCCGCCCAGCCGGCCTTGTAGGCTTTAACCATCTGATCGTAGCCGTCCGAAGGGGGTGCTGCGGATAATATGAACGGAGATTCGATTTTGCGCCCGAAGAAGTCCGTTTCGAGAGAAACCGGTTCGGGGTTCCAGCCTTCTACCGGCACATAGCTTTTAACCATTTTTTCGAATTTGGCGGGTTTCTTTTTGTTGAGTACGTCGAAGATTTGAACGGCTACGTTTTTGCCCGCGGCTACCGCTTCTACGACCGTGGTGGGGCCGTTTACGCAGTCGCCGGCGTAGAATATTTTAGGATCTTCGATCATGGTTATTCCGGCACGGTTGCCTATGGCGATTATCACCATATCGACATAGCCGCGTACCTGTTCGCTGCCCGCTACGTCTTTTATATCTTTAAGGCTGAATTTTTTGCCGGTGAGCTCCACTTTCATGGTTTTTATGCCGGCGATTTTTTTGCCTTTGATTATGATTTCGGAAACTTTGGTGCGTCCGTTCACGTCTACGCCGCTTTCGGTAAGTTCGTGCATTTCTTTCTGCGTGAGAGGCATTTCCGAAAGATTTTCCAGGGCGTACATTTCCACTTTCTTGGCGCCGTTGGCTTTGGCGGTTACGGCGCAATCCCATGCCACGGAGCCGCCGCCGATAATTGCGACGCTGCCGGAGCATTTGTATTTTTTCTGGTTTTTAAGATATTCAAGCGAATAAACGGCGTGTTCCGCGCCGGGGATATTCATTTTTATGGGCGACCATAATCCGGTAGCCACGCAAACCGCGTCGTATCCCTGCTTTAAAAGGTCTTTCGGATTTTCGATGGGTTTTTTAGTTTTAAGCGTTATGTCGCCGAGACCGAGAACGAATTCTATGTCGGTTTCAAGTATTTTTTTGTCGAGCCTGTAATCGGGTATTGTAGTGCAGGCGCCGCCCGGTTTGGAATCTGCTTCGAATATATCTATTTTGCAGCCTTTTTGGGCCAGAGAAGCCGCCACGGCCAGGCCGGCGGGACCGGCGCCTATGACCGCGACTTTTTTGCCGCAGGATTTAGCTTTTTTAAATTTCGGGAACGCTCCGAGCTTCTTTGCGCGTTCTACGATGCTGGCCTGCAGTGAAGGTATTTCGATAGGCCAGTCGAATTTTTTATGCGAGCACATGGCCATGCAGTGCTTGTCGGGGCATACCGCGCCGCATATCCCGCCGAGCGGGTTATAACTCATTATCTCACCTGCCGCCCT
>JAKPTH010000236.1 GCA_029571125.1 bacterium | reverse complement strand
GACCGCATCACCCTGAATCAGATAAGTCCAGCGGTAAAAAGTCAACAGGTACATTACCAGAGTTTTTCTCAAATTTAAGTCATCAAATGCTAATTACATAAAAAAAAGACCACAAGAAACACAAGTGCCTGCCTGACAAAAAATAGCAGGCTTCTTTTTATATTATCCGGCATGAATAAATCGCGGTATCTTACTTCAACTTGAACGAGCAGGCCACCCAATCGTTTTTCTGGGCGTGGCGGGCGCTTTTGAATCCGTTTTTTTCGAATTCGCGCCTGACTTCTTCGTATTGCGATTCGAGGATTCCCGAAACTATTACTACGCCCGAGCCTCTTAAAAAATCTTTGAGCTGATTTGGAAGCTTGAGCACGGCGTCTTTGAGAATATTGCATATTATTACGTCGCACTTTTGAAGCAGAAGCTCGTCGCGGAGTTTGCTTCTGAAACTCAGAAGGTTGCCGTAATAAGCTTTCACTTCGCCGCTGCATTTGTTGAGCTTGATATTTTCGCGGGCTATTCTGACTGCGTATTTGTCGTTGTCGGTTCCGACCGCGAGTTTTGCGCCGAGCAATTTGGCCGCTATGGCGAGAATTGCGGTACCGGTTCCCACGTCGAAGACTATGTCGTCTTTTTTTACGATTTCTTCGAGAAGCTTTACGCACAATTCGGTGGTTTCATGATGGCCCGTGCCGAAAGCCATTCCCGGCTCTATAAAGATGGGCAGTTCGCCTCTGGCGGGCTTATATTCGTCCCAGTCGGGAGTTACGAGGATTTTTTTGCCGAGTTTTTTAGGCGAGAAGAATTTTTTCCATGAATTTGCCCAGTCTTCTTCGTCGACAGTATATTCGTCGAATGTGATATTGCCGTTGCCGTCGGTGATATCTTTAGCGTCAGTGATACGTTTTTTAAGCGCCGATATGGCTTTGGGCGCTTCAGCTTCGGCGAAATACACTATGATGGAGTTGCGGGCGCCGTTTTCGTATTCTTTTATTTCGACGCCGCCCGAAGAGGCGAAGCAGTAAATCATCGCGAGTATTTCTTCGTTCTGGATAGGCCGGCAGTTTATTTTGAGGGCGGTCCATTTTTTTGCTTTAGTAGTTTTTGATTCGGGCAAGTTAAATTTCCTTTCTTATGACATGCGGCGGGCGGGGGTGAGTTTTAAATAAACTCGGCGCCGTTGATATGCCTGGTGATTTTTTCGAGCCAGTATTTCAGCTTAGGATTGGCCGTGGTTTCTTTAAGGGCGGTAATATAGTCGAGCTGGTCAGACCACCATTCAATAACCAGAAGCGCTACCCAGCGGCAGTCGCTTTCGTTGGCGATCCGGAACTGAGATATCAGCAATTTTAACATTTTTTCGTCTTTTATAGGCTGTTCATTGCTTATGAAATTAAGTTTTTCTTTTTCGTCGAGAGATAAAAATCTGTTGAGCGATTCTTCGAATAGCAATTCATTGATTGCGGCGGCCGAAGTTCTCGGATCGGATGGGCGCGGCGGAGGAGCGGCGTCAGTGATGGGATGCTGCTCAAAAGGCTG
>JAKPTH010000241.1 GCA_029571125.1 bacterium | reverse complement strand
TAATCTTTCTTCAAATTCGCCGGCCATAGAAGTGCTTTACGGCGATAAAAACGTCGGCGTTCCTCAAAAAATAGACGATGTGATTTCATATTTCAGGCAGCTTTATCCTATAAACGTAAACATTCAAAAATTCGAACCGTTATTCGTCAATTATCTTTCAAGCGATAAAATATCGGCCGAGTTTTCCGATTTTTTGCTTCAGGCTAAAATTTCTTTAATTTTCGCGGTATATCACGAAAATATAATCCTCGGCTTTTATTTTCTCGGCTATAAATTTATGAAAGACGAATACAACGACGACGATATCCAGCTGATAACCACCATATTAAATCAAGCACAGGTCGCTTTCAGCAACGCAAAAATTTACAATAACCTTGTAAGCTCTAACAGCATGCTTGAAAAGACCATTATCGAGCTTAAAAATACTCAGACTGAGCTGGCTAAAAAAGAAAAACTCGCCGCTCTCGGCCATCTTGCCGCCAACGTCGCTCATGAAGTTAAAAATCCTCTTGGAATAATGAAAGTAGCCGCTTCGACGCTGGAAAATTCTCTCGATGAAAAGCCTAAATTAAAAGACCTGGCGTCTTTTATCAATAAAGAAATAGACAGGCTTAATACTTTCGTTTCCGAGCTTCTGGATTTTACTAAAAATAAAGAGTTAAAGCCTTCGGAAGTTATTATTCACGATCTTCTTGCCGAAGTCGTCGAAAAAACTTCGTTATACGCGGTAAGTGAAAATAAAAATATTGAAATAAGCCAAAATAATCCGGAAGGCGGCTCTTTGCTGAAAATTAAAATCGACTACGATCAGGTTTTAAGGGCGCTTATAAACATAACTTTTAACGCCGTGGATTCCATAGGCGCGCAGTGCATGAAACCTGTCGTATCAATTAAAACATCCGCCGACCAAACGAGCGGCATGCTAGTGATTATAATTGAAGATAACGGATCCGGAATTAATGAATCACAGCTTAAAAACGTAACTCAGCCTTTCTTCACTACCAAGAAAAAAGGCACCGGTCTGGGCCTGGCCGTCGCATCGCAAATAATCGAAAAGCACGGCGGAAAACTTGAAATTAATTCGACTGAAAATATTGGTACAAAAGTTGCTGTTTATTTGCCATTGAAAGGGGTTTAATATGGCTTTAGTTTTTATAGTCGACGACGAAGAAAATATGTGCAAAGTGCTTAAATTCTGCCTCGAAGAAGACGGGCATGAAGTGCAGTACTTTACCGAGCCCGTCGACGCGCTTGCAAAGCTTCGGGATTTGTACTCTATAGCGAGTACGGCGAGGCCCAGACCGGAAATAATTATATCCGACCTGAAAATGCCAAAAATGGACGGCATAATGTTTTTAAGCGAGCTGAAAAAAATAGACAACCAGATTCCTCTCATAATCATGACCGCTTACGCGAGTGTTCAAAACGCGGTAGAAGCTATGAAGGAGGGGGCGTTCGATTATATATTAAAGCCTTTCGAACCGGATGAGCTAAAGCTTTTGATTAAAAAAGCGCTTGAACATACCAGGCTTATAGAAGAAAACGCTTCGCTTAAGTCCAATTCCGATGAAGTTGATTTTATCGGTTCCAGTCCTGCTATAAAAAATGTTCTAGAAATGATATCCAGCGTAGCCAATTCAAAGACCACCGTTTTAATAACGGGCGAATCCGGCACCGGCAAAGAGCTCGTGGCCAGACTGATACATAACAGCAGCGACAGGAAGAAAAAACCGTTTATAAAAATCAACTGCGCCGCGATACCCGATACGCTTCTGGAGTCGGAACTTTTCGGCCATAAAAAGGGCTCGTTCACTGGAGCCACCAGCGATAAAATCGGAAAATTCGAACTGGCCGACAACGGAACGATTTTTCTTGACGAGATCGGAGACATGAATTTAAACCTGCAATCCAAGCTTCTCAGAATAATCCAGGAAAGGCAATTTGAAAAAGTAGGCTGTAATAAATCCATAACCGTCGATGTGAGGATAATAGCGGCAACCAACCAGAACCTTCAAAAAATGATTACAGAAGGCTCTTTCAGGGAAGACCTTTATTACAGGCTCAATGTATTTCCGATCAAAATCCCGCCGCTTCGCGAACGAAAAGAAGATATCATTCCGATAGCTGAGCACTTCGTTAAGGAATTCAACCGTGAATTCAAAAAAAACGTATTGAAAATA
>JAKPTH010000237.1 GCA_029571125.1 bacterium | reverse complement strand
ATATGGCTTTATTAATCATTGGCCTGCTCCTCCAGAACTTCGATATCGGGCGATACGAATTCTTTCAATTTGGTTTCTACGAATGATTTTATAGTAAATGACGATGACGGGCAGTGAGAGCACATTCCAAGCAGCTTAACGTAAATTTTATTTTTATCGATATCGATAAGCTCTATATCGCCGCCGTCCTGATTGAGCGACGGGCGGATGACTTTTTCGAGAGTTTCCTCTATCAGCTTGACTTTTTGAACCATGGTCAATTTTTTAGGCGCTTCGGGTTTGGGCGCGTCCGCCGCCGGCGCTTTTTCTTTTTTATTATGCCATACGGCGTCGAGTATGTCCTGGATGTCCTGAAGACATGCGCCGCAGCCGCCGCCGGCCTTGGTGTAGTTGGTTATGTCTTCTACGTTGTGAAGATTGTTTTCGAGCGCGAGCTTCTGGATCTTGTCCTCAGTGACGCCGAAACATCTGCATACGAGACGCCCTTCTTCTTCGTCTTTTTCTATGGTTATGCCCTTATAGTTGGCAATAGCGGCTTCGAGAGCCTCTTTTCCCATAACCGAGCAATGCATTTTTTCCGGCGGAAGCCCGCCTAAAAATTTTGAAATTTCAGCGTTGGTTATTTTATTGGCTTCATCCAGCTTCATACCTTTTATCATCTCTGTCATGGCCGAAGACGACGCTATCGCCGAGCCGCAGCCGAATGTCTGAAACTTGGCGTCCAATATGGTTTCCGTATTTTTATCTATTTTAAGAGTGAGCCTCAGAGCGTCGCCGCATGCCATAGATCCTACTTCGCCCACCGCGTCGGCGTTTTCTATTTCGCCGTAATTTCTGGGATTGTGAAAATGATCGAGGACTTTATCGGTGTAATTCCACATAATTTTTCTCCATTTCTGCGTAATGAAAATGTTTTTGAATATAAAAAAAACAAAATATTATTGTTTGTAAGCAAGCGCTAATTAACAAATAAATAATCAAACGCCTAAAAATTCAAAATTATTATATCATATTAATATTGATTAATCAAGCGCTGAATTATCTAGGAAAACAATGAATAATTGCGATTTTAACGGTTTAAGAGAAAATACTTGACTATTTTAATCAAATTTAAGAATATTGGTAGGTTATGTGTTAAAAATTTGGAGTTCATTTTGATTTTTAGTTTGATGAAACATAAGCTTTATAACTAAATGCCTTTGAAAATTGTGCTGCTCTTTTTGATAAGGGAAGGCAATGGGCCGAAGGCCCCTTCCTTCCCTTAAAATCCCTTCCAACCCCTTAATTGCCTGACGCTTTATTAGCGTGTGACGGCAATTTTTCTGCTGGTGCTTTAATTCAATTATGCTCGTTTATGTAAGTGCCTCAAATTTCTTTACTGCCTTTCGTTTGTATGCAGACGCGCGCACGCGCGCATCTGCGCTGCAATAATGGCTTGTTAGTAAGTCAGCCTCAAGTTTTATTATTAGTACTAAGGCTAATCACCCTTTTTTAAGTTGCTTTTAAGCGTGTAGCAGGGGCCAGACAAAATTTTTGAGGGCCGCCTCCTTGCCATCCATGGCATCGGCGGCACTAAGACATCCATGTCTGTCGGGCAAGATGCTGATCTGAAACCCATGGATGGGCGGGAGGTCGGGGCATGGACGCCCCAATGCCGCACGCGCCACGGACGGCATCGGCGTGCGGCCGCCGAGCACGAGCGGCAAAAATCCCGGAGGGATTTTTGAACGAGTCCCCGAAAAAATTTGTCTGGCGCCCTGCCCAAAACTCCCCGCTTAAATGCAAGCGGCCCTGTTTAAGTTGAAATAGTGGTCATATAAAATCTCAAGAGCTGCATTATACTCGCAGGTAAAAGGTCTGGGCATGGACGCCCTAATGCCGCACGTGCCACGGACGGCAGCTGCATAAATATGAAAAGAAAAAAATTATTTTAATTTTAAAATCGCCGCCATGTCGCCGGCCATCCTGCTTATGATCGAGTTCGAGAAAGGATTGTTTAACTCCGAACGGTGGATTCTGTCGGTTTCGGCATACCACGTATTAAACCGGTCATATTCGAAAAGCCCCTCTTTTAATATGACCCCTTTTGCATACGATATTTCGGCCGGAGCGAAATCCGAATGAACGATAGCCCGGCCGTTCGCGCAGTCGTGAGTCGGAGTTATATGCCTGCAAAGCTCGCAAACCTTTTTTTTGCCGTAGTCGATCCTGCATGAAAAAACTAAGTGCAGACTGTGATATTTAGACGCCAGTTCCGCGAGCTTTTCGTCGGAAATTATCTGCTCGCCGAAGTTCGAACCGCCGTTAAATATAATGAAACGGTTTACGACGGCGATACTTTTATCGGATATTTGAAGGTTTATAACGCTTTCATTGATCCAGCGAGAAATTTCACTATAAAGCATTTCCGCCGCCCGCTGCCCGGCGTCTTTAAAACAGTGTAAAATCATATCAGGAAAAGACTTTTCGTTGATATGATACTCGGCGGCATTCATCTCGCATGAACACCAGTCTATGTACTTATACATTATTGCGTTGATCGTCGAATTTAAAGATTTTTCAAAGATTT
>JAKPTH010000210.1 GCA_029571125.1 bacterium | reverse complement strand
CATCGCCGATTTTCACGCCGCTAAAAAGCCCATCGGCGCTATGTGCATGGCGCCGGTAGCGGTGGCTAGAGCGCTGGCGTCGAAAAAGGCTAAAGTGACCGTCGGAAACGATCCGGCGATAGCGGCCGCGATAAACGGCTGGGGCGCGGAGCATGTCAACTGTTCAGCCGAGGAGATTTGCTTCGATACCAATAACCTTTTAGTGACGGCGCCCGCTTATATGCTCGCGCCCGATATAGTATCGCTTAACCGCTGCGTTGAAAAGCTCGTAAAAAAAATCATGGCTATATAGGCAGGCGAGATGAAACATATCGAAAAAATAATTAAAGCGGCGGTTAAAGAAATCGAGTCCCCTTTTGCCGCCGGCTCTTACGGCGAAATCGAATCGGCCATTGACTGCGGCCTGCCCGAAAAGGAGTTCCGCGAAGTCTGCGGCGCCGCTTTCGAGCTGGTTAAAATGATAGGAGGCGGCGCGGGCAAAACCGCTTCCTGCGAGTCCATTATCAGCTATTTAAAAGCGGCCGACTTCGTTCTGGCCCGTAATTTAATGCTGTTCGGGCTGCTAACGGCTTTCGCCTTTTTCACTCTCAGGTTCTGCTCGCCGGAAAATATCATTTATTCCCTTTACGGCGCCACCGCATTCTATATTTTCCTCATAGCGTTCGCGCCGCAGAAACTTAAAAAATACAGGCTTTTAAGAAGCGTCGCAATCAGGGAATATCGGGAATCGCTGATATCTTTTTCGTGCGCGCTTATAAAAAAGCATTCGCTCGATCCTTCCGCTTTCGCCATTAACTTAAAGGGAGAGCATATTTTTATGAATCTTTACGCTAAAAACGGCGTATATTATTTTAAAACGTTTTAAAGCTTTGATTATAAATTTTAAGAGGAGTACCTATGCTGTTGTCAATCTTTTTTCTGTCAACCGTCGCCGCCCTGGCGTTTTTTGCAAAACCCGCATTCGGCGAAGTGGACAATTTCAATTTGCAGGTAATTGTGAGCGTTCCCAAAACCACGCCCGAAAAAGACAGGGTTTATATAAGCGGCAACCACAGGCTGCTTGGAAACTGGAAATCGGCGGGCGCTCTTATGACCAAGATAGCGCCTTATACCTACGAATTCAACGCCTATCTTCCTAAAGCTAAAAATATCGAGTTCAAATTCACCAGGGGCGATTTTAAGAAGATAGAAAAGTCTTTCGAGGGCTTCGATATTCCGAACCGTTTCATAAGCCTTGAAACGGGAGGGCAGAGCATCGTGAAGTGCCGCCTGGAATGCGAAGTGGAAGCGTGGAAGGATATGCTTCCAAAAGACGCCGCGGTCCACAGCTATAAGCTGAATTTAATCGGCGATTACAAGCTTTATAAAAACGTCGAATCTAAATACCTTCAGCTTAAGCGCGACGTGATCGTATGGATGCCGGAGGGATATTCTTCTAAAGAAAACCGTGAAAAGCGTTATCCGGTTTTATATATGCACGACGGCAACAATCTTTTCGACGCCAGGCTTTCTTTTCAGGGAGTCGATTGGGGGGTCGACGAAGCCGTTGACAGGCTGGTAAAGGCTAAAAAAATGAAGGAAATCATAGTCGTCGGAATTTACAATACCGAAGCGCGGCTGGACGAGTATGCGCCGATGCGGGATGAAAAACGCGGCGGCGGCGGCCTTGGCGGCGATTATTCGCGTTTCGTGGCGGAAGAGCTCAAGCCTTTTATAGACGAAAATTTCCGCACGCTTGCGGACCCCTCGAATACCGCGGTAGGCGGATCTTCGCTCGGCGGCCTTATCTCGCTTTACATGGGGCTCGAATATCCCGAAGTCTTCGGCGGAATGCTTGTGATTTCGCCGGCCCTTTACTGGGACAATTATTCCATAATCCCGTGGGCGATGTCTAAAGGATTCGATAACTCCCGCAACAGGCTCTGGATGGATATGGGGCTGCTCGAAGGCCGTACGGCGCTTCGCTCTTCGCGCATACTCGACGGTGAGATACGAAAAAACTACCCGCAGTTTAAAAGCTATAAATACCGTGAATTCAAGGACGCGCAGCACAACGAAGCGGCCTGGCGGGCGCGAATCCATCTGGCGCTGGCTTTTATGTTCGGAGTTTAAAGCGCTGTATAAAAATTAAAGAGGCGATGAAATGGGAATTAAATTCGATGAAAAAAAAGCTCATAAGTTAAATGATCCGGGCCGCATAAAGTGGCAGGATCCCGACCTACTGTCAACCATCTTCGGCGATATGGACTCGAAAACGGCCGTTGAACTGGGCGTGGGAACGGGTTATTTCGCGGTTGCCCTGGCAAAAAAATATAAAAAAGCGAAAATCGTAGGCGTCGATATAAGCTTTGAAATGATCCAAAAATTCAAGGAAAACGCTGAAGCGAACGGAATTACCAACGTGCTGTGCGTAAAGTCCGAAGAAAACGACACGCTTTTGCGCGACAACTTCGCCGACGTGGTTTATCTTATAAACGTTTATCACGAATTGGCCGACCAGCGTTTGTTTCTTATGGAAGCCCGAAGGATATTGAAAAAAGGCGGAACTATTCTTATAATCGACTGGAAAGCCGAAGACACTCCTCAGGGACCGCCTTTATATGAGCGTATCGGCGCCGATCATATCGTTGACCAACTTAAACTCCTCAAGTTTAAAAAAATCAGTTCTTCTTACGAAATATATCCCTATCATTACGCTATTAAAGCCGAAAAATAGATTTTTTTATTTTCTCGGTTTACTTGAAAAAAAATTTTAAATTTAATATAATGAAGTTTAAATGCAACAACCTTCTTAATGTGAAAGATAATTTGAAAAATGGATTTTAAAGTTAAAGCATCCACTAAAACGGGTAAAACGGAATCGCTCGTCATTAACGCCAGCTCTTCGGAAGCGGTAAGCGAGCTTCTGAAACGGCAGGAAATGTTCCCTCTCGAAATCGAAAAAATGCCTTTCGATTTCGGAGTTTATTTCAGCGCCGAAAACATAAGGAAGATAAGGTTTTTATTCAATCGCTCCAAATACCTTATAGAATTTTCAAGGGTGCTTGCCATGCTTATAAAGTCAGGCATGTCGCTGAACGAGGCGCTTGCGGTACTGTCCGAAAAACGTTCCGCGCAGGATTATTTCACCGAAATTATCTGCGGAGTTAAAAATTCAGTCGACCACGGCATTTCTTTTTCACTCGCTCTTGCCAGGCGTCCTGACGTTTTCGAAGATTTATATGTTAAAACGGTCGCCAGCGGCGAAACTTCCGGAAACCTCTGCGGAGTGCTTTCGAATTTGAGCGAGTATTACCAGAAAAAACAGGCGCTTTATAAAAAGCTGATCGCGGC
>JAKPTH010000203.1 GCA_029571125.1 bacterium | reverse complement strand
AACAATTTTAGAAGCAATATTCGTTTTTTTTTACACAGCATTTTATTATTTTTTATAATTTATAGTCATAGCAACTTCTCAAACCCCCAAACATTGGCTGCATTCAATTGAATGCAGTTTTTTTTTTGAATTTTTTTCTTTATTAATCCGCCGTTATATGATAGAATTTCCCTTGATAATTTATAAAGACGGGAGTGCTGTTTTTGCTTGACCTGATTTTAAAAAACTGCAATATAATCGACGGCGTATCGGATGTTTCGTTTTATTCGGATATCGGAATATTAGAAAACGCCATTGTAAAGGTAGGCAATCTAAAAGATTACAAAGCGGCAAAGACCATCGACTGCGAAGGGTTGCATGCCGCTCCGGGATTTATCGACGTCCATTCTCATTCAGATTTCAACGCTTTTATAGACAACGGCTTCGATTCAAAGGTAAGGCAGGGCGTTACTACCGAAGTGATCGGAAATTGCGGGTATTCTATTTATCCGCTGGCCGGAGAATTTTTCGAAAAAATCAGAAATGAAGCTTGTGATTATGGAGTGGAGGTAAACTGGAGCAATCTCTCCCAATACGCAGAAGAAATTCGCAGGCGCGGAAAACTTAAGGTCAATCTACTTCCGCTTACCGGCTTATCGGCGATAAGGGCCAGCGTCAGCGGATATTCTGCAAAACCTTCCGGAATTTCCGATATGGACAAAATGAAAGAACTTGTTTCTAAAACTATGATAGAAGGTTCGTCCGGGCTTTCCAGCGGACTAATATATCCGCCCTGCTGTTACTTTCAGCCCGACGAAATTATAGAACTGCTCAAAATTGCGGCCCGTTACGGCGGCATATATTCCACTCATATGCGTTCGGAGGGCAACCAGCTTTTAGAAGCGGTCAACGAAGCGGTAAGCGCGGCGAAAAAAGCTAAAATACCTCTTCAGATTTCTCATCTTAAAACGGCCGAGCGTCATAACTGGTATAAATTGGACTCTGTTTTCGAGCTTATCGAAGCGGCTCAGCTCGAAGGCGCCGAAATATCCGCCGACCGTTATCCATATCTTGCCAGCCAGACCAGTCTTGACATGATTCTTCCGAAGTGGGTTTTCGATTCCGGCGACGAGTTAAGCATTCGACGGCTTAACGATCCTCTCATTTCTTCGAATATAAAAAGCGAAATTTTAAAATCTCATCCGGCGGATTCAGATTACTGGGAAAGCGTTATGGTTTCCAAAACCGCCGGCAAGGAATTTTTAAAATTCGAAGGCATGAATTTTCGTCAGGTATATAATATTATTAAAACCACCAGACCGGATTGTCAAAAATTTGACATTGTCGATTGCCTTTTTTATTTTTTAAAAAAAGAAAAATTAAAAACAAGCGCTATTTTTTTTAACATGTGCGAAAGAAATCTGGACAGAATTATCGAAAAACCATATGTTATGATCGGAAGCGACGCAACCGCGCGTTCCGATTCCGGAGTTCTTTCCAGAGGCAGGCCGCATCCGCGTACATTTGGCACTTTTGTTAAATATTTAACAGATTATGTTAAGAAAAAAAAGATGTTTTCGCTCGCCCGGGCGATATCTAAAATTACTTCTCTTCCCGCCAAAAAGTTCGGTCTTTCGGGCAGAGGCCGCATAGCGCCTGCACATTTCGCGGATGTGGTAGTTTTCGATCTGAAGGGGTTGGAGGATAAAAGCAGCTTTACCAGTCCTTCAAATTATCCGGATGGCATAGTTTATGTTATTGTTAACGGCGGCATCGCTTTTTCAAAATTTAACGACTATCCGCAAGTTCATACTGGAGAACTGCTGCTTAAGAACTAATAGTTACGCTATTAAAAACGTTGAAGAGTAAAATCTTTTGAAAAAGCATATGAAAAATAAATAAGTCAATAATTTTTTTTGACCTGTCAGGTTTGTTATGCTATAATTTAATCAGGGATATATTATATATAATAAGATTATTCACCAGGAAACGCGAGGTTGATTTATGCTTAAAAATATTAAAAATAAAGGTTTTACGCTTATAGAGCTGTTGATCGTCATAGCTATAATCGGCATACTCGTGGGCGTTGGAATTTCTCAATACGCGCGCTCTTCCGAAGACGCCAAGAAGAAAAAAGCCATAGGAGATATTAAAAATATTTGCAGCGTCATTAAAAGTTTTAACACTCTCGAACGCAAAAAATTTTATAAATTAAAAGACCTTACTCAGCTCACCGGAAAATATATGCAGAAAATACCGCTCGATCCATGGGGCCATCCTTAT
>JAKPTH010000175.1 GCA_029571125.1 bacterium | reverse complement strand
GAAAACCGCGAAGACCTCTGCGAATATATAGGCGGTTCGGGCGTCACTTCCAAACTGTTTTCGGAGCTCGTGAATCTGGATAAAGAGCCTCTGCACGAAGCCCAGCCGATAATATTCGCCATCGGCCCCATGTCTACGGTTTTCCCGGTATGCACAAAGGCTGTCTGCTCCTTCTTCTCGCCCCAGACGGGCGAATACGGCGAATCGCACGCGGGCGGAAGGCTCGCCATGGCCATAAGGTTCGCCAACGTCGACGCGATAGTCATCACCGGCAGGGCCGAATCGCCGGTTTATATAACGGTAAAGCCCGACGACATAATTTTTCACGACGCCGAAGCCCTCTGGCAGCTTGGAGTAAGCGAATCGGGCCAGTTCATGCGCGCGATGGCCGGCGCCCCCGGCAACCGCAGCATTATCAGGATCGGCCCCGCCGGAGCCAATCTTGTACCTACCGCCTGCATCAACGTAGACACTTACAGGCATTTCGGCCGGCTCGGCGCCGGAGCCGTTTTCGGTTCCAAAAACTTAAAAGGGCTGGTCATATGCGGAGAAAAAGACTTCGATATTAAAAACCCCGCCGAATACAATAAGCTCTACTCTGAAATTTACGACAAAGCCACTAAAACAAATTTAATGGCCAAATACCACGAGCTCGGAACGCCTAAAAACGTTCTGCCGCTGAATAAGATAAATGCCCTGCCGGCATATAATCTCAGGCAGTCCAATTACGAATACGCCGAAAAAATATCGGGCGAAGCCTTCGCCGAAGAAGTTCTCACCAGAAAAGTCTCCTGTTCGGGCTGCCCTATAGGATGCGTGCATATCGGCGGACTCAGAAAGCTTTTCGACGCGGGATACGAATACGAATCGGCCGGCGTTTCTTACGACCACGAACTCGTATTCTCGCTTGGAAGCCAGGTCGGAATGAAAACCACTTCAGACGTTCTCAACCTTATAAACGAAACCGAAGAAGCCGGCCTGGACGCGATCTCCTGCGGAGTCATACTCGGATTCATGACCGAAGCGCTCGCGCGCGGCGATATTAAAATCGCCGACACGCTCGTCGAGTTGAACTTCGGCGAAACAGCGGGCTATCTCGCCGCCATAAGGCATATCGCCACGCCGCCGAACGATTTCTATCGCGAAATCGGCCGCGGCCTTTACAGCTACACACGCAAAAAAGCCGACGGCTCGCACCGCTACGCCCTGCACCTCGGCGGGCTTGAAATGGCCGGTTATTTCACCGGCCCCGCGCACCTTGCCGGCGGAGTCACTGGCATAAGGCATTCGCATCTGGACAACGCCGGATATTCAATCGACCAGAAGCTTTTAAAAGACGCCGCGCAGCCGAACGCTAAAACGCTCGCCGAAAAAATAATAGAAGAAGAGGTCATACGCTCGGTTTATACTTCACTTGTAATCTGCCTTTTCGCCAGGGAAGTGTACGATCTGGAAACCGTTTGCCGCGCGCTGGCCGCCCTCGATATTCATAAAACGCCCGACGATTTAAAGGCCGCGTCTTCGAAGATACTCAAGGTCAAGCTCGAGCTGCGAGAAAAAATGGGTTTCAGGCTCGAAAACTACCCGCTGGCCGACAGATATTTTGAAACGCCTTCGCCTTACGGCATCATAAAAAGGGAGCTGACGGACGAAATACTCAAGCATTACAGCGAACTGATCAAAAACATATAAACACGCCTCGATTTATTTCAGATCTGCGCCTTTAATGTAATTGACATCCAACATGAGTTAATGTATAATTTTCATCATAAATATGCAAAATATAAACGATTATAATTTTTTAAAGGACAAAATAATTAACGGCTACGCCGAGCTTAAAAGGCTCGGGCTCCTTCCGGTTAAGGCGTTCGACGCCGTAATCGACGAAGCCGCCATAGACGAAGCTTCCCGCAACCTTGCCGAAGATAAATTCGTGCTGAGCGTATGCGGCCAGATAAAAGCCGGTAAATCACTGCTTTTAAACGATATAGTCTTCGGCGCGGAACTGCTGCCGACCGCCGACACGCCTGAAACCGCTAAAATAACCGAAATATCTTACGCAGATAAACCCTCTTATACCGCCTATTTTTATTCTCCCGAAGAATGGGAGGCGCTCAAAAATTCCGTCGTGGAAAAAAACGGCGAAAGGCTGTCTTATTACGAAGCCGCCATAGCTCCGGCTTTGGCCGAAGCGCTCCGCGGCGGGGGAACGCAGATAGACGAAGCGGCCGTCATAGCTCAAAAAACCGCGGCGGGCTCCGATCTTACAGAGCTGCGCGAATACATATCGGTAAAAGGCTCGTTTACTCCTCTGGTGAAGGCCGTAAGAATAAAATACCCCGCGGACATTTTAAAAAAAATGACCATAGTGGATACGCCCGGCATCAACGATCCCAACGCGCTGCGCTCGATGATAACCGAAAAATGGATAAACCGCTCGGACGCGGTGGTTTTTCTTCTCAGCGCGGCGCAGCCTTTTACGATGGAAGATAAGCTCTTCTTCGACCGTTACCTTCTCAGCGTTCCGCCTTCTAAAATAATCGCCGCCGTATCCAAGATCGACCTGGCCGACGAAGCCGCATCAATCAAAGACTTCGTAGCTGGCGCGCTGGTAAAGGCCCTCGGCAAAAACGGCGAAAAGATCGTCGAAAAAGAAAAATTATGCCTCATCGCGCCGATGTTCACTTTTTTTAAAAAGCTCAAATCGCTTGCAGCGGCATCCAGGATAAAACTCAGCCCGGAGCGCGCGGCCGAAATAGAATACCAGCTTTCCGAAAGGCCCCGCAATTCAGCCTTTCTAAAAGACATTATCGCGAACGACGGCTATATGCAAAAATTTTTAGACTCCCTCGAAACGCATTTAGTCGCTTCCAGAGCGTCTTTGCTTGAAAGCCACATAAAAAAAATAGACGCGGTTTTCCAATATCATCTCAAAAACCACGAAAACGAAAAAGCGGCCATAGAAGCTGAAATCATTTCCCTTAAAAACAGGGCCGAATCGCTGGCGGCGGAAAACGAAAAAACCGCCGCCGAAAGAAACGCTTTATCCGCGCTCAGGGAAGAAATAACGGCCGAGCTCAATAAGCTTGGCGGATTTTTCAATCAGCGCGTCGAGGAAATCTCTTCGGGAGCGGCCGATAAGATAATAAAAACCGTAATCGCTTCGAAGCCTCTTAACGAGCTGACAGCCAACCTGGCTTTCGAGTCGTTTTCCATTATAGAAACCGGATTTAGGGAACTCAACGCCAGATTCGACGAATATATCGATAAATTTAAGGCAGGCATACTCGCGCTGGCGCCTAAAATATCCGAAACCGATATGGAAACCGGCGTATTGTTTAAAAATTCCGCCGGACAGGTTTTTAATAAAATAGACGCGGTGAAGGTTTTAAACGAAATTAAAAAAATAGTGAACGCCGCGGCGGGCGCGCAGGCTTTAAGCGGCCTTACGGTTAAGTGGCTTTACTTCTGGACCGACGAGCCTAAGACTAAAGCCAGGTTCGCGGAAACTATAAAACGCATTTTTACGCAAGATCTAACTTTGCAGCGCGTCATACTTACGGCTGGCACCGACGCCGTAAGCGCGGCAAAAACCTCGTTAGGACAGTTCTTTTTCCGTTTCGACGCCAGAATATCGGCGCTGAAAAAAAGCGAGGAAGAAAAAAGCGCGGCCATAAAATCGGCCGCCGAATCCGCGAAGAAACTCGAAGAGGAAATTCGGTCACGGGAAAAGGCGGCGGATGAAATTTTGGCAAAAAAGGCCGCCCTGATGGACAATCTAAAATAAGCGCCGCGTAAGCACATGCAGGCGATGGAGAAAAATATGTTAAAAGAATATATAGACGTCAAAAAATTTTCCGAATTTTACGCCAGCAAGCTCGGCGAATACGTCAAATTATACATATCCAAAGATATGGACGCGAAAATAAGGCGAAAGATTTACGATCTCGAAGATAAAATCTCGCGCTTTCAGATGGATGAAATTTTCGTGAATCTTGTAATCGCCGGCGAATACAATTCCGGAAAATCATCCGTAATAAATTCAATCCTCGGCGAGAAAATAATACCCGTCGGCTCCGAGCCCATGACGCTCGCTGTTTCGGTTTTCAAATACGGCGAAAGGCCCAAGGCGCTGATCGAATTCGAAGACGAAACTTTCCGCGAAATATCCCGCGAAGATTTTGAAAAGCTCAAGCACACTTCCAGGGAAGAACTGGATTTCGACGCGTCGAAAATTAAATACATTCATTTTTATTATCCCGAACCTTATCTTAATAAAGTCAATATAATCGACACTCCCGGCTTCAGCACGGCCACTCAGGCCGGCGACGACAAAAAGACGCGCGACGCTATTTTGCACAAGGCCGACGTGCTGATGTGGATATTCAACGCCAACAACGGCACCGTCAAAAATTCGGAGCTCCAGATTTTAAAAGACCTTTTTGAAAAAGCTTTCAATCCCGCAGCGGAGGAAGAGCTTAACGGCGAACTCAATATAAGCAAAAAGAAAAAGCTTAAATTTTTCTGCGTGGTCAACCGCGTCGATGAAAAAGGAAATATCGAAAGCCCTCAAGTGGAAAAAGTGGTAAAGGAATTCGCGTCAGAGCTCGACCGCGGACTCGATTTTAAGATAGATTCCATGATCCCCTACTCCGCAAAAAAAATATTCGAGCACAAAATCGAAATGAAAAAAGCGCAGTGCGCTATCGAAAAAGTCGGCGAACTTCTTAACCAGAGCGGCGAACACAGGATCGAAATAACTAAAGCCACGGGCAGCGGCAATAACCAGAATTTAATTTTAAGCGATATGGGCCGAAAAATAATTGAATGCGAGATCATCGACTATTCCGCCTGGCTTTCGCCGCTCGAAAAAATCAAGGCCGAGCTCGAATCGATACGAAAAAACGCCCGCAATATCATGGAATACTCCATAATAAACGATCTTTACTCGCTTTATAAATATATTAAAACCATCGCGGATTTCATAATATCTCATAAAATCCAGAAAAACGTCGATCAGGGCAACGCCGAAATAGCTTTTATAATCAAGTCGCTTAAGGAGCTCAAATGCAGCTTCAACGAAAGGATCGCGCTGCTGAAAAAAGAATTCAACCAGAAAGTGTGGCCGGTGCTTTCAAAGTTTTTCTTCCAGATACAGAGCCAGCCGGGAGCCGCCTCCAATATTAAAATATTGAAGCTCAGCGGCAATCACAAAAACGATCAGGCCAGAAAAAAAGTTTACGACCTGGTCTACTCCGCTTTTAATATCAAAAGCCAGATAAACGAAGAGACCTCTAAAATATGCGACATGCTGGATTCTTACGACACCACCCGCGAATACCTCCTGCTTCTCGATAAGAGCCGCAAGCTCATAAACGATTTCGAGCTGGATTATTCTCGCAATGTAGAAGCTTTCGTGGAAGCGCTTTTTGAAAGACTTGAAAAATTTTATTTAATAGACAAGAGCTTTCAGGGCGACAGGACCGACGAAAACATACTCAGCGAAGTGGCGTCGGAACTGGTGACGCATCTTAGCAACGAGTTCGTGTTCAACAAACCCCTCTGGAAGATCGAAGATTACTACGACGATCTGGTGGTGCTGCTGAAAATAGTCTACCTTCTGGCGACTTCGGACTTGAAAAGCAAGATCATGGAGCTTAACAGCATAAAAGACGAGCAGCTTAAAGACCTCGTAAAACTGGAAGAGCTTCTTCAAAAATAAAGCTTTAGCTCTACTGCAAAGAAAAAACGCCGAAACCGATCTTGCGGCACAAATCAACCGCGCGGTCTATCGATATCGCAAGGTCTTTCAGGCGGTGAGCGTCGGAGCCTATGGCGACTTTTCTTATGCCGCAGTCGTGAGCGAGCTTTAAAACCGGCTCGACCGGGTTAGTGACGTCGCGGCCGTCACGGAAAAGCGAAAGGTTGATTTCAATCGTCATTTCTTTTTTATGCAATTTTTCGAATATTCTCGCGAAATGCGCGAAAGGTATAAGCGCGTTATCGGCGTAAGCGGCATTGTGCCCGGCGCCGTAACGCCTGTAGCCTTCTATATGGGCGATGGATTTAAAAAGGCCCGAATCTATCAATTTTTCGATTTCGCAAAAGTAATTCGCATAAAATTCTTCGGGATGGATATTTTTAAAGATGCGTTCGGCTTCGGAAGGGATCATGATGTCCAGATAGTCGTTTACAAGGTGAACCGACCCGAGCATATAATCTATTTTATATTCGTCGACAAGACGTTTTTTCAGCTCCTGGTGAATCTCGACGCAATAATCGATTTCAAGCCCGGCGAAAACGCGCAGCCCTTTTTCACGGTACTTTTCGTCGGCGCATCTGACTTCGCCGATATAGTCGCCCAGCCAGTCTGATTTTACAGGTATTTTTTCGCCGTTTTTGCGCACGAAACCGAACTTGTTTATGACCGACGGCACCGCCGTGTAATGCGGCGTGAAGCAAATCTGCCTCAACCCCAGGCTTAGCGCCCGTTCGCAGTATTCATCGATAGTGTCGCGAGCGGCGTCGTAGGAATAATCCGGATGGACGTGAAAATCGGCTTTGAAAATCGATGACATAGGCTCTCCCCTGAAATAAATTAAATATTTATAAAAAAAGAACCCCTGAAAGCGAAAAGGCCTTCGGGGGTTTTTCTTAATGGAGCTGATCGGGATCGAACCGACGACCTCTTGCATGCCATGCAAGCGCTCTCCCAAACTGAGCTACAGCCCCGTAATCTAAATTCAACGACTTCATTATATCAAAAACGGTTATAAATGTCAATAATTTAATACAAAAAAATAGAGTCTTCAAAAAATATTGAAAAAGCTGAAAAGTAAAAAACGGTCATATTTTAACGGCGCTGCGCATAAAATCGACTTCGAATTTGTCGTTGATTTTAATCGAGTCTTTAAAATCGCGGTGGGATATCTCTATGGAAGAATTGACTTTATTAAGGTTCATCTTGAGCTTTTTAATCAGCGAGCCGGTATTGTCTTCCGCATTCGCCATATAAAAAAGATTATAAATTCTAACGGGCAGTTTTGCGAAACGCGCGGAATGAACGACCGTGGTCGATTCGCAGACTTCGGACGCCGAAGAGCTGTGCCAGCCGAAAACGGGGCTGAGCGAAGCGCGATAAACCGCCGAGGATATTTTCTGCGCGCTGAAAGTGAGGTTGAGAATCTTGGCT
Source organism: bacterium (assembly GCA_029571125.1). Lineage (GTDB taxonomy): Bacteria > Muiribacteriota > UBA9980 > UBA9980 > UBA9980 > UBA9980. Next base: position 530 of record JAKPTH010000175.1, on the reverse strand, counting down.
TCTGAACTTCTGCTGTTATATATGAGCAGGTTTTTCTGAAGCTGCGGCATCGAACTTTCGATGGTTATGCCCGGCGGCGAATGAAAAATAACGTCGATGTCGGCGTATGACGGCTTTTTCCGGCCGTTGAAAACATCGTCCATGATAAGCACGTAATCACGGCTCACCATTAAGATGGTCCGGCGGACGAAGGCGTCGATGCCTGCGACATGATATCCTTTATGCGTGGAAGAAACGAGGCATACGCTTTCGTCCTCGTAACGTTTGAAGCTTTCAGGCAGGCGGCAGTCTGAACGCGCGTCGAAGTGAGTTTTATTTAAAATGACGCTGTTATGAGCGGAAATCTCTTTTATATAACGGTTAATTTCAACGTTTTTTATAAAAAACGACGGGCCGCAGTCGGAAATGAAATTAGCTCCGCCGTGGCTGAGCACGATATTATGAAGGTCGGCATGCCTGAAAAAATCGAATTTTTCGTTTTCTTCCTTCGGACGGGGCGAACCGCCGAAATCAAAAACAAGATGCGCGGC
>JAKPTH010000173.1 GCA_029571125.1 bacterium | reverse complement strand
AACCGCCGGCGAGAAAATAGCTATGAACAGGAAGACGAAAAACGGCGAAAACAAAAGCAAATTGTATTTGAACCCTTTCGCGAATTCCCTGGCGGCGAGCGAATCGGGCCCGCCGGCGGCGGAACCGCCGCCGCTAAATATAAAAACGGCCCACTGAAGAAGGTCTTTGAGCGAACCGTAAAATTTAACCGCAAGCCCTATCAAAAACTCGTTGCTGTAATAAGAAACGTAATTTTCGATATAAAAATTAAGGTTATCTATATATTTATTCAAGAACGAAAAGTATTTGAAGCGCGACCTTTCGCTTTCGATGGACGCGGCCGTAGGATCGAAAGTTACGAATCCTATATTTGGAAAATATACCTCCACCCAAGCGTGGGCGTCGCTGCCGCGCACTATGAAATAATTTCCGTTTTCATTGTATTCCGGCGAGGCGAAGCCGCTTACCAGGCGCGCCGGAATTCCCACCGACTGGCACATCAGCGTCATCGAAGACGCGAAAAACTCGCAATGCCCGGCCTTTATTATGAACAGAAAAACCTCGTTCGGATCGTACTGCGAGTCTTTATACTCTTCGTACAGGTCGCCGACGGCAGTGGTGTACCTGAAATTATTTTGAAGATGGTTCACTATGGCGTTGACCTTGTCGAGCCTCGATGTGTGCGGGGCCGTCAGACGCCACGCCAGATGCCTTATGCGTGAAAGCTCCGAGGGGTACATGAAATAATAATAGTTGGCTATTCTAAGCGGATCGGGGCCCTGCGTTTTTCGAAGCGTTTCTTCGTCGGGGTTTATAACGTAAGAGCTCGTTTTTATGGTGCCTTCGGCGTCGCTCGCGTAAAGGTTTTCGATATAGTCGTTATAGAGCATCGCCGTGTTAATATTTACCGACAGCGGAATGTATAAATGCGGCACGTAGCCTTCGGAATTGGATTTAACGTAAAATACGGCGTTGACCACTTCGCCCTTCGCGAGCGTCAATTCTGAAGTGTCGTCGTTGATGGAGTAATTCATGGCTTTATCGGGCGATATCCTGCGGCTGCCGAAACCGGTGGCGATCCATTCGCGCCTTCTGTGCCAGTAGCGGTTGTAGGATTTCATCTTGTAATACGTTCCGGCGTCATTGTCTTTGGTTATGCGCATTATTACCGAAGACGATTCCTTGATGTTTTCTATGGAGTTGAAGCTGAATATGGACGCCATGCCCGAGAGCCTGAAATGGAACGGATTAAAAAAGTTAAGCCTTATGCGCGGCATCAGTATGAAAAGGGCGAGCGATATGAAAAGGACGTAAATTATATAAAGCCTGGCCAGCCTGTATAGTTGAAAACCGCCCGGGGTTTCTGGCCCTGCCGTTCCTTTATCGGGCGTGTCCGCCGCACGCGCTTCATGCGCGTAATGGGCGAAGTGCGAAATTATAAAATATATCGAAACGAAGATAAAAGAAGTGAAATAAATTAAAATCCATACTCCGCCGTGGTTGGGCAGAGAAAGGTAAAATACGCCCAGGTATATAATAAAGCTCATCAGGTAGTTTTTGAAAAAAGACCCGTCTAAAAGCCGCGTTATCTGGTAAATGGTAAGAAACCCTATCACTGCGAAGCTTATATTGTGCCTTAGAGCGATAAATGCCACATAGACGAACGAAAAAATCCTCAACAGCAGTATGAAACTTTTAGACATTTTATGCTCTTTGACGAATACCGAATAAAACGACACAATGAGCGCGTAAAGGGACGCGTAGAAAAATTTGTACGCGTAGCGCTCGAACAGCGGCATGAATATCATTAAAATCATGAACAGCATGCCGGGCAGGTATATATTTCTGTTTTTATAAAAAGGCAGCGCCTTTAAAGATTGAAAATTCATACTTACCGTTTTTTAATTGCGGCCCTTGCGGCCGGCAAAAGTATTTGCTACAGAGTTATTTCGCTCAAATTTTTAAGCGAGGCTATGGCGGCCTTTCTGCCGGAAACCGCCGCTGCGGAAGGCGGATCGGCGGCGGCCGAGGTTATTATAGTTTTGCGAAGCCTGTCTTTAAAAAATTTATTTAAATAATCGAGCCCTTCGAAGTTTTGAGAAGAGACCACGAATACGCCCGACGAATCGTGAGCGCTTTTAACGGCGCGCGAAAGCGCGGCGCGGCTGATGATGCGGCTATGTTCAAGCAGGGCCAGATGCGAAAGCATCTTTTCGGCAGTCACGCTTTTAGACGAGAGCGCCTTTACTTTATCGGAAACCGTTATCAGGCTGAAAGAAGCCCGCCTGTCGTAAAGCGCCTTCGCTATGCTGGCCGCGGAGCTGACCGCGAGCTCGTAGGGCGCGCTGCCGGCGGCGTGGTCCTGGGGCAATAACAGTATAATTGAATATTGCGAGTGCGGCCTTTCGTTGTTTTGAGGTACGATGAGCGTTTTGGTGACGGAATAATGCCGCCAGTTTATCTTGGCCGGCGAATCGCCCGCGCCGTAATCCTTGAATTCGCTTAATTCGCCGTAGTCGGAATTGAAGGCCGGCTTGCGCGCGCTTCGCCGGGCGGCGCTTTGCTGCTGCCTGAGCCTGACGGGGGCGATTTCGGGAAAAACGATAAAGTGCCTGCCCGCGTCGAAAGCGATGCCGCCTCGCCTTATCAGAAGCGGGATATCGGCTTTTATTGAAAACGGCTTTAATATGAGCGCTCCGCGTTTTTTAAAGTTAAAGCCGAACCGGATGGTTCTAGACGATTCGGGCTCCAGATACGGTATTTTTAAAGTTTCGACGCCGTAGGAATCGTAATCGGCCGCCTGGAAATCCAGCATGAACTTTTCGGAGCCCGAACAGTTGATTATTTCGGCCGCCATGGTTAGGCGGCTGTTGGAAAAAATGGGGCCCGAAGGCTTGAAATTAATCTTAAGCCCGCTTGCCGCCCTGCGCGCGATAAGCGCCGGCGCGGCGAAAAAGGCCGTGAAAAGCGAAAAAACCAGGTAGAACAAATTGTTCGCCGAGTTAAAGGCGCTGACGAGAAAGAAGAGCCAGATTAAAAAAAGCAGGTAATTCATTTTTCACTTTATTCCACGGCGATGTTTTCCAGGCAGTCTTTTATTATATTGACCGCCATTTCGCGGTCGAGGACGTATTCCGAAGCAGGTTCGATTCTGTGGGCCAGAACGAACGGCGCCATATATTTCACGTCGTCGTATATTACGTGATCGCGGCCAGAAATAAGAGCGAAGGCCGAACTCGCTATTTTAAGCATGATCGCGCCGCGCGTGGAGGCGCCTATAGCTACGCGCGAATCTTTTCTGGTCTGCTTGACGATATTCATGATATAATCCAGAACGCTGTCCGATACCTTAACCGAAGCGGTTTCGGCCTGCAGGAACAATATGTCATCTATGCCAGCAACGGCTTTTATTTCGGAGTCGTTGATCTTTACGTCGTTATGAGTTTTTATTATATTTTTTTCGTTTTCATAATCCGGATAGCCCATCTTGAAAGATATTATGAACCGGTCTTTTTGCGATTCGCCGAGCATATAGCAGCCCTCGTATTCCATGGGGTTCTGAGTGGCTATGACCATGAAAGGCTCGCCGAGCTCGAGCGTCTGGCGGTCTATGCTCACCCGCGCTTCGGCCATGCACTCTAAAAGCGCCGACTGCGTGCGCGGAGTGGAACGGTTTATTTCGTCGCATAAAACTATATTGGCGCAGATGGGGCCGAACCGGACTTCGAATTCCTGCGTTTTGGGGTTGAACACCAGCCCGCCTATTATATCGGCCGGCAGCATGTCGGCGGTCATCTGGATGCGCCTGAAATTAGCGCTTATGGAGCGGGCGAGAGCCATGGCCAGCGTGGTTTTGCCTATGCCGGGAATGTCTTCGATCAATACGTGCGATTTAGCGAGAAGGCCCGTGAGCGCCAGAACCACCGCTTCGCGCTTGCCGCGGACCGTTTTTTCTATGTTTTCTATTAACGCCGATATCAATTTAGAGCTTCTTTCGGAATTCAATTTTTATTCGCCCCGCTTTTGATGACTTTGAGGAAGTTGACGAGCATTTTCGCGCACGCGTCGGCGTCCGAAAGCGCCCGGTGATGGGCCGTCATGGATATTTTAAGCTTCTGCGCCACGGAGCCCAGCGAATGCGACTCGAAGTTGGGATACAGCATTTTAGCCAGCTTGAGCGTGCAGATTATAGGGTTTATCATTTTCTGGTAATATTTGCGGTAAAGCGCCTCGTTGATGAAAGATATATCGAAGGCGGCGTTGTGCGCCACGAAGACCGAATCGCCTAAAAAATCCAGGAATTCCGGCATCACTTCGTCTATGGCGGGCGCGTTTTCGACCATGGCGTCGGTTATGCCGTTTATCTTCGTTATTTCTTCGCTGATGGGGACGCCCGGGTTTACGAGAGTTGAAAACGTTCCGCAGATTTGATTGTCGACGATTTTTACGGCGGCTATTTCTATTATGGCGTCGTTTTTAGGGGAAAGCCCCGTGGTTTCTATATCTACGGCGCAATAAGAAGGGGCGTTGAAAAGCTCGGCGCCGCGGGGCGCTTCCTTCAGCCGGCAGATTCCGTTCGCGAATCTGAAGCGCGGATCGTCGCCTATATGCGTTTCGGCCATTTTTATAGAAAGCGGGCCCTTGACGCCCTTCATTTTCATTATAGTCTCGACTATGAACTCGGCGCTGACCCCGTCCTGCCTCTCCGTTTTTAAAATATTATAAAGCGAGTCCAGCGAATGTTTTTCCTTGCCGAGGTTCTTTCGCTTTTTTATTATTTCCTCGTCGGTTATCATCTGTTTTCACCACTTCCGTCAGTTTCCGCTTTTTTTCTGTCGAAACGCGCCGCGGCGTTGGCGTTATATATTTCGACTATGCAGTTGGCTATGATATCTATGTTTTTTACGTCGGTAAAGTTTAAAACGTATGTTTTGGCGTTTTTAGTTCCGTCGCCTATTATTACGATTTTGTCGCGGTAAGAGGCCGGAAGCGCGAGCGGGTCCGGCGACTTTATGAAGCGCGAAGCGTTTTCGTAAACGTCGCTGAATTTATCGTAAGCGAACGTGTAGGCGCATTGCGGTATGAACGCTTCCGGCGCTATAAAGTTTTTAAATTTTATGCCGTACTTATAATCGCCGTTTTCATCGTTTCCGCCGTTTTTTATTATATCGAAGTCTTCGGCCCTTTCTTTGATGAACATCAGCGCCAGAGGCATCGAAAGATATATCTCTTTGTTTTTCATCAAAAACGTCCGGCAGCGGAGATTGGCGAAACCGCCGCAGTCGTCGAAGTTGACGTACCCCTTTTTCATCGCCGATTCGTCGAAAGCTTTATAGGGGCGCGTAACGTTAAATTCGCGCGGCAGGTCGCCCCAGTTTTTATAATAAGCGTTGGGATCGATTATTACTTCCGTCGCGAGCGCCACGCGCGAAGTGCGGCGCAGAAAATCCGCCATATCGCCGTCGATTAAAGACGGAGTGTCGTAGAGCATTTCCACTCCGACCGCCCCGGCGCGGGACCTTATAAGGTAATCGCATACGGTTTTAACCATTTTAGAATCGGGGAATTTTTTTAGTTTTTCAACGCAGCCGTCGGTTATTTTTATTACCCTGACCTTGTCGCGCGGATCGTAATAGTCCAGCGGCCCGGTGGGCCTGGAGCGACTGTATTGCCCGGATTCGCCTTCGCGGAAACGCTTTTCTTTTATGACGCGCATTTTATCGCGCGCCTCTTTGAGGCCGTCGAGCTGTTCGAGACCGCCGCAGAAGGCGGCCGGCGCTGACGCCAAAAACGCGGACAGGATTAAAACTAACGCGGCCGAATGTCTTATGGCGAAAAGACGGAGGATGTAACCGATTATTTTTTTTGACTTTTTCATATCATTATTTGGTTCTTTCTCGATTTGTGTGTAAAACTTTTTAATCAAGTTTAAAGTTCAGAGTGGATAATTAAAGGATTTTTCATATTTTATATATAAAGCTCGCAGGGCGAGCACCAACCTTAACTATTCACTATTCACTCTACACTATTCACTAATACCTACCCATATGAAATAAAAACGAGCCCATTATTTTTTTAAACCTGCGCTGTTTAGAAATATTGCTCGGCGTCGACTACGTCGCGGTTCATTTTTTTGAGGCACGCCTCTATTTTGGCGAAGGCGGACGGGTCCTGGACCAGCGTGCGCCTCAGCTGCCTCAATAAATCCACGCAATTTCTGAAAAGCCTTATAAGGTCGCCTTCGAGCAGAAGCGTCTGGCTGGACGTTATTTCTTTGAACGTGGCGCCGGCGCTCCAGCGGTAGGCCGTTTCGGACATGGCGTTTTCGAGCGGCTTGACGCTGCCGTATTTGCAGTGCTG
>JAKPTH010000029.1 GCA_029571125.1 bacterium | reverse complement strand
AATATTGCCGCGAGGTCGCGGTAGTTTTTAACGCCTTTCATTATTTCGAAGTCGGTGGTTTTGTTTCCGAAAAAATCCGTGGGGAAAACGCCGGCGATAGAGTCGCCCATGCCTTTTACAACGGCCACGTAAGACGGCTGTACGCCGAGATTTACGAAATCCACGCCGTATTTCTTGCCGCTGAATTCAGGATCGCTCGAAAGGCTCTCGAAGGCTTTTTTCGCCATCATGGGCCCCTGCGGCCATAAAGCGACGGCTATCATTTTTACGTCTTTTCTGAAGCAATGCGTCATTACGGCTTTTGCCATAGGCTGAAGCTCCGGCGAAGAAGCCGGATCGTAATCGAAAGAGAGAAGTATTTTCGAACCGGGCGCAAGGCGGTCTATGACGTCGAACGAGCTTTGCGTGTTCGGAGTTATTTTGACGGGGAGCGCAAGCGGTTTTATGAGAGGGAGAATAACGACTAGTACCATAGCCAGGAATATGTATCCTCTATCCATGTTGTTTATTATAGTAAATAAGGCTTTCATCGATTACTCCTCGCTTCCAAAGTATGATCTTTCGATTCCGAGCAATATTTTAAAAGATGCGGCGATATAACCCAGCGATGCGCCAAGAAGTATCGCGCGCTGCCCTGCCGTGGTAAAAACCGTGTTGATCCACTGCGCGAGTTCGGATACGTCGAAATAACGGCTGACTACAGGGATATAGCTCCATATTACCGATCCGAGCTCCACGCGGCCCAGCATAACTATAACGGCGGCGGTGAGAAGCAGCGTGGCTTCGCGCGAACGGGCGCGGAATGCGCGGAACGCGGCGGAGGCGACGAAGAAAGCGAGTATCGAAAACATCGTCGACTGCATGGGAACGTACATGTAGTTGAATATAAAATCGAACTCTTTGCCTTCGAACCCGTCGCGAAGGCCGTAGAATATCGTTATGAAAAAGCCGAGAAGCAGTACGATGGAGTATTGCCAGTCTTCGTACTTTCTGGATATCTTGTTGAAATTCATCGTGACAAGGCTTATCAAGCCTATAACGAGAGCGAACGAAGAAATAATCTGTATCCACTTTGTGGACAGGTCTTCGATTTCTTTATAAAGTGAGTTTTCGGGCGGTATGAAAAACTGGAATATCATGGTTACGCCCATAATGAAGCAAAATGCGAGGGGAAGTTTACGCCTTAAAAAAAGCGAAGTGCGAAGCGTCTGGCCCATTACTATGAGCAGCACGAACAGCACTATGAAAAAGACTATTAGAAAACCGTTAAACAAAGCCATTTTATCCAACCGAAATCATTCCTTTCAAATAAAGCTTTAATGGATTAATGCGTGATGAACCAGTCGCTGAAAAAGGTTATTCCGCATGTTTCGAGCACGATTCCCAGAACTATGACTATTATTATAAGGAATTTTCCGACGTCCTGGCCTTTGAGCGTTCCGAGCTGCATCGGTTCGCGGGTAAGGTAAGCCGACGCCGCGAAAAGTTCTTCGCCTATAAGCGTGTAGTCGCACGCCGCCACGAAGAACGGTATCTGGTGGACCATGGCGGTTCCGGCTATTTGTATAGCGCCGACGTGGTGGCCGGTTTCGGCCAATATGAGCGATTCCGCGAAGAAAACGCCGAGATAAAAATTTGCGGCGGGTTTTTCGCGCATCATTATGCCGTCGACGCCGGCTACGTAGCCGAACTGATCGTCGGTTAGATAACGGATGTTTTCGGGTTTGAATGAATCTACACGGCCGGCTTTTAAATAAGCTTCGCGAACGACTTCCTGCGATGTGGACATAACCAGCGAGCGCGTGCAGGGCACGAGAAGGTTGGTTTCGTATTCGGCCGTCTTTTTAGCCACATGGCCGAGAATTGAAACGCCGGCTATCGTCTGGATGTCGTCCATGTCGTATATGCCGGGAACGAAAAGAACGGGTTTACCCATTTCGGTGGCGCGGCCGACCGCTTCGTCGATGGCGGAAAGACCGGCTATTTTTCTGATGAACATATCTTTTCCCTGACGGGCGTGGTAGGTGAAGTAGCCTATAAAGCTGAGCAGCAGAATTCCGGCGATTAAAACGTTGGAACGCTTGGGATTGAAATAGCTGTGCGACATGTCATAACGTTTTGCGCCCAGTTCTACCGCGTGAACATATATTTGGGCCAGCGTGAGTTTTTCTATCGGAAGCTGCGCGAGACTGTCCATAACGAGTACCCTGGCTTCGCTTTCTTCTAAG
>JAKPTH010000155.1 GCA_029571125.1 bacterium | reverse complement strand
GTCATGCGGAATTCGCATTCCTCGAGGTGCTTTTTTATGTCGTCCGCGGTTATCGGATGGACGTTGCTTGCGGCGCTAACATTACTCAATCAGATCTCCCCCTTCTAAAAGGCCGTAAATTTTTGCCGGCTTGCCGGTCTCGTCTTTGTCGCGAAGGTATTGCTTCAGCTTGAACGGAACTATCATATAATCGTAAACGAATTTGTCGGAAAAAATTTCGCGGCTGTTTGCGTATCCGAATAGCGAATTAAAAAAACTTTTAACCACGGAACTTTCTTTTATTGTTTTTATCGAAACTAGCCCGGAAGCCTGGAACTTGAATAAAAACGGGTTTTTAGGCTCCATTTTAATCAGCCTGTCGATATGCTCTTCGTTGAGAGTTGTAGTGGAATAATAAGGCCCGATAGTATATTTCATTATGACTTTGGGATGGATTTCACGGTCGAATGTGTCTAAATGGTGCGCCAGCCTGAATAAATCCTGCTTGTAGTAGTTTCGTATCTCGGCTAAGAACTGATGCGAATCGTCCTGGCGAAGCTGCTTTAATGACTGCGAGCTCTGCGTCAGCAGCATGGAATAAAAATGAAAAATATTGTAACGCTCGTCGAACCCGTAGAATATAAGCTTGTAAAGATTTTGACCGTCTTTTTCGCCTATGAGGACGGGTTTGTTCATTTTATAATCCGAAATGATGCTTTTCTTATCTTTTATATATGAAAAATAATTATATTTAGCGTAGGAAAGCTGTTCGCGGATGGGAAATTCGCCTTCAAAGATAGCGTTCATGGCGTTTTTGACTATATCGTCGAGGGGAGGAAGCGAATCGAGCTGAGCGGCCGCGGCTTCATGGTCTTTTTTAAAATTCCACAGGTCAGTAAAATGAGGAAACCCAGATTCCGTCGGGTCGATTGAAAGAGAAGTCGCGTTTATGCCTTTGTGCTGAAGTATGAATTTACGCTTGAGCGCGTTAAAGAAGAATATAAGCTCGTCTAAAAATTCGCAGAAGTCTTTTTTGGTATCGAAGCTTTCTTCGAGCGGAGCCTTGAATGAATAGTTTTCGCTGTTGTAAAAAAGGTCTTTGAGTTTTGTTATTATTAAAATGACGTTGGCGAGGTAGCCGTTTATTTCTTCGGGCTGTAAAGATTTAACGTTAACCTCGCCCGTTCTCAGATTGAAAAAATTGGCGAGGTTAACGTCGGTATTGATTGATGAATTTTCGTTGTGCACGTTTTCGGCGCCTCGGTCGGCGTCGATATTATCGATGTTATTTGTATTCATAGGTGAATACGCCCTGCGAATTAACTATATAGTGAATAAGCGATTGTATCTTGGGCATGCGCGACGTGAACGCGTAGGCGCTTAAAAGCCTGTCGTACGCTATTTTAGCCAGGCCCATGTCGTTGGCGTGGATGGTGACTATCTTAGTGCCTGATTCCACGTAGTCGCCGATCTTTTTCTCGAGGATAACGCCTACGGCCGGGTCTATAGTGTCTTCTTTGGTCGCCCTGCCGGCGCCGAGGATCATGGCGGCGTTTCCTATTTCCATGGCGTTTATTTTTTCTACATAGCCTTCGTGAGTTGCCAGCACTTCGACTTTGAATTTCGCTTTTGGCAGTTTATCGTAGTCGTCTACGGCCGATGAATCGCCGCCCTGGGCTTCGATCATGTTTTTGAATTTGTTGAGCGCCATGCCCGAATCGAGGGCTGAAAGCAGCATCGCTTTGGCGTCTTTATAGTTGCCGCAGATATTGCCGCAGATGAGCATATGAGATGAAATCTCGATGGCCAGTTCTTCGAGGTCCGAAGGACCGCGGCCGCGGAGCGTATCGATGGCTTCGATGACTTCGATGGAATTTCCTATGGCGCGTCCTAAAGGCTGATCCATATCCGTTATCAGCGCTATCGTCTGGCGTTTTGCGCCCGTGCCGATTTCCACCATCGAGCGCGCCAGCGCTATGGCTTCCTGCGGCGTCTGCATAAAAGCGCCCGAGCCGGTCTTGACGTCAAGAACTATAGCGTCGGCACCGCCGGCGAGCTTTTTGCTCATTATGGAGCTCGCTATAAGAGGAATAGAATCTACCGTTCCGGTAGAATCGCGAAGTGCGTACATTTTTTTATCAGCCGGAACGAGGTTGCCGGTCTGGCCGACGACCGCGATTTTATATTTATTTACATTATTTATGAACTGTTCGGATGACAGGTTTATTTGAAAGCCGGAAATGGCTTCGAGTTTATCGAGCGTTCCGCCCGTATGGCCGAGGCCGCGTCCGCTCATTTTGGCCACGGGCACTCCGCAGGCCGCGCAAAGCGGGGCGACTACGAGCGTGGTTTTATCGCCTACGCCGCCGGAGCTGTGCTTGTCTACTTTTATTCCTTCGATTTTGGATAAATCGACCATATCGCCTGATTTAGCCATCGTTTCGGTTAGATATAAAGTTTCCTGGGCGTTCATCGATTTGAAATAGACGGCCATTAAAAATGCCGCCATTTGATAGTCTTTTATTTCACCGGTTACATAGCCCGAAACCATAAACTCTATTTCTTCGCGGGATAACGTGCCTCCATTCCTTTTCTTTAAAATTATATCATAAGGCCGCATGTAAATTACCCCCTAAAAAATTAAACTATGGCAAATTCTATCATATTAAAAGTTAAAAATCAATTAATTTTTACTAAATTAACAATATATAAAAACGCCGGCCTTTTCGATAATCCATAATTACCGTGCGGCAGGCGTTTTAAAATCTTTATGTATAAAGTCGGGTATATGAAAGCTTAATGCTTTATTGAACTCAATTGGTATTTTCCGGCAGTGGCAGGGCTCTGCTCTGCAACTTCCGGCCAGAAGTAAAGGACGAGCTTTTTATATGTAGGCGTCTGCTTGAGGCCGCCGAGCGTTCCGCTGTGGGTCCCCTTGGAAATTACAGCTTTAAAAGCTTCCTCGCCGCTGTAGCCTTTTTTTAACACCAGATATTTGGCGATTACCGAGCCGGTACGGTCGCAGCCCCAGTTACAGTGCACATAGGCGCCTTCGTCTATGAGGCGCATGAGCGTTGAGGTCTGCTCAGCGTCGGGAACCGTTTCTGAATTCATACGGCATGGATAGAAATTAAGGCCGAGCTCCGCGCAGAAATCTTTTATCATTTTAATTTCACGGCTTTGCGTAACCGGAACGTTTAATGCAATTATATTTTTAGCGCCTATCACTTTTAAAAATATAAGATATTTTTTTACGCGTTCCGGGCTGTTGGCGAGCGTTACCGGATTAAAAAGATTTCCGCCGGCGAAAAGCTTTTTATCTATGACTCTGAAGTTATACGGATATTTGCCTGAACCTTTGACGTCGTCGAACTTGATGCAGTCGCTGTGGCGGTCAGCCGATAGAGATTCGATGAGTTTTTTCTCTTTTGAAGCGGTTTCATCTATTTCGCCGCCCGAAAAACCGTCGGATGTGATTTCGTCCGCGGCATCTTTGTAAAAATAATTATGATAAGGGCTTTTTTCGATATAAGACACCGAGGCGAGCCTGTCGGAAGCCGAATTATAGGCGTGCGCGGCCGGCGAGACAAGCAACGGAGCGATTGCGACAGCCGCCATTAATAATGAATTAAGTTTAATCTTTCTCATGCACCATCATTACTATAATTATTGTGGGAGTCTAAAACAGGCTGAGCGGTTTTATGATGCCGTCGACCATGGACTTGATTCCCGATATATTAATTATATTATCGTTCGCAATTTCGATATCTTCACTAATTTTTTTACATTTGTCAGAAATTTTTATAAAAATTCCTACAATTTCAGGATCGAATTGACTGCCGGCGCACCTTTTGATCTCTTCAAGCGCAACTTCGTGGGAAAGACCTTTGCGGTAAGGCCTGGTGGAAGTCATGGCGTCATAGGTATCGGCCAGCGCTATTATCTTTGAGCCAAGAGGTATCTGATCGCCTTTGAGGTTGTCGGGATAGCCTTTGCCGTCGAAACGCTCGTGGTGATGCTTGATCTGAAGGCATACGCTTTTTAAAAATTCGACGGATTCCAGTATGCGCGCGCCGGTGATCGGATGGTTTTTTATGCAGTTGAATTCGTCGTTGGTGAGGCTTGAAGGCTTTTGCAGTATGGATTCGGCTATTCCGATCTTGCCGATATCGTGCAGAAGAGCGGCGTGCTTTAGAGTATTGATTTCGTTTTCGTTCATCCCTATTTCGCGCGCGAGCGCCAGCGCGAGGCCGGTTACGCGGCGTGAATGGCCGTGAGTATAAGAATCTTTGGCGTCCAGCGCGGCGGCCAGGCTCTGTACCGTTTCAAGGTAAACCCTGAGAAGATCGTTATAAAGGTTTGAATTTTCTATTGCTACCGCGGCGTGGCATGAAATGGTGGTGAGCAGGTTAAGATTATCTTCGTTGAAAGGTCCGTTTTTTTCAAGGAGCCGTTCACAGCATATTACGCCTTCTACGCGGTTTTTAACCAGTATCGGCGAGCATATTAACGATTTTGGAAGCTCGTCGTGAAGTATGTTGTGCTTTTTATAGGACGGCTCCAGAAAGGTGTTCGCGATTAAGCGCGGTTTGCCTTTTTTTGCAACGGTTCCAGCCACGCCTTCGCCGGGGGCGAAGGTGAGCTCGTTAACGTACTGCTCGGGAAGCCCTATGTGCGAAATAATTCTGAGCCGCTCGCGCCTTTCGTCCCAGAGCATTATGGAAGCCATGTCTGCGTCGAATATGCCTTTCATGCTTTCGATGATTCTGGCGATGATATTTTTTAAATCAAGCGACGAGTTAAGCGCGAGCCCGAGGTTGTGCAGCATCGTTATTTCGACCAGCCGCTGCTCTTTTTGAGAGTAAAGCCTTGCGTTTTCGATGGCGGTTGCGATTTGAGTGGCGAGCGTTTCCAGAAGCTGCAGATCTGCGTCGTTGAAAACATCGGATGTTTTCTTGTTATTGACGTTTATTACCCCTATTACCTTGTCTTTAATAATTAACGGAACCGATAGAACCGATTTTGTTTTGTAGTCGGCGCCGGTTTTGGAATATCTGGAGAAATTAGGGTCTTTTGAAATGTCGGTTATAAGAAGAGGTTTTCCTGTTTTGGCCACGTAGCCGGCTATGCCTTCGCCCGTTTTTGTTTTGGCGCTTTTTATGATCGTTTCGTCGAGACCGTGCGCCACTACTATTTTTAAAGTTTCAGGTTCGCCGCCGAGAAGCATTAGAGAACAAATTTCCACGCCCATAACTTCCGAAATGAGCAC
>JAKPTH010000151.1 GCA_029571125.1 bacterium | reverse complement strand
TTTTAGAAGTGCGGCTGTATCCGTTTGGTCGATGGCTTCACAACCGAGTTTTACTTCGCCGTTACTGGTGAATTTAACCGCGTTGACGGCGAGGTTGGCCAAAATTTGCCTGAGCCGGTCGGAATCGCCGTAAAGCGGGTTAAAGATTTTTTTATCGACTTCGCATATTATTTTGTTATTTAAAGATATAGCCTGGGGTTTGATTAAAGCTACGACTTCTTCGACAAGGGTTTCTATGTTAAAATCAGTGAGGTTAAGCTCGAGTTTTCCGCTTTCGATCTTTGAAAAATCGAGTATATCGTTTATTACCGAAAGCATATGTTTTCCGCTGGTTTGTATGTTATCGATCAAGCCGCGCGCTTCCGGATCGCTTATGGCGGATAATTCCAGAAGTTGCGAGTATCCTATTATTGCGTTTAGCGGCGTCCTTATTTCATGGCTCATGCATGAAAGAAAATTGCTTTTTGCCAGATTGGCATTTTCCGCTTCGACTTTGGCCGCCTTAAGCTCTTCTATTATTTGAAGGCGTTCCAGCTCGCCTGACGCTCTTATTCCGGCCAGTTGAAGTATATCGCGAACGAGATTGATTTTTTTAAGCGGTTTGCGCCCTATTACCGCAATAAGCCCTATAGGCGTTCCCTTTGAATTCCAGAGCGTTACGCCGGCATAACTTTCGGCGGCCATTTCCTGAAGAACGGCATCGAAAGGAAAAAGGCTTCTGACGTTTTCCGAGAAGCAACAAACTGTTTTTCCTACAACTTCGCCGCAGGGAGTATCCTTTAATGTATAGGTTATATTGTCTTCGAAACGTCCGTTATGATAAACCGCGAGCGTCGTGGCGCTGAGATTGTTGCCCGAAAGCCGGTCGATGCATATAAAATCCATATCGAGATTTTTAGCGAGAAATAAAGCTAAAGATTCAAAGAAATTTTCGTTTATGCCGGCGCCGCAGCCTATTAAAAAATTCTGGGCTTTTTCGAGGGCCTTGCGTTCGCTAATATCTATTGCGGTAGTAAGAGCCCGATTAAGGTCTTTAGAGGCGGTACCCTGAAGGTAAAGCCAGGTGGCGGAACAGACGGTATGCCTTAGCGCGACTTCGCATTCTACCTTATGGTTGGGGAAATTAAAAATTTTTTTAATGAATTCGTTAAAAAATTTTATAGATTCTTCGCTGATTAAATTTCTGAAATCCGTGTTTATTATTGCTTCACGTTTTTTTCTAGCAAGCTTGCGGCGCTGGAATTTAACTCTAATACTTTGCCGTCTTTAGTGAAATAAAAATATCCTGAAGGCGAAAGATCGTAAAAATCACAAACGGGGCTCATTTCAACACTCGCTTTTATTCAAAAATTCAATAAACTTTTTATTTATTTTTTAAAATTATATCTTAAAAAATTTAAAAATGCAAATTAAATAATCAAATTTAACATAATATATTTTTTCTTTTAATTGAAATTCCAGTGGAAGTTGTTATATAATAAAATCCATGCTAATTAATTTCATAGATTTTCAAAAGTGGCTGATATATTTTCTTTTTTTGATATCCGCTTATAATTACGGCGGCGTTTTTTTTTATTCAGTCCGAAAGTGCGGAATGGAGCTTTTAGACGGCGCCGAATACGGCGGCGTTTTTAAAATAGTTTTGCGTCTGGCGGCCGGAATCGTCGTTTTTTCGACGGCGATATTTTTAGTGTTCGCCGCGCAGGCGGCCTGCCGGATTTCATTCGCCGCCGTTCTGCTCGCTCCCGTTCTTTTTCAGGCGGCGTTATTCCTTTACGGAGGCGGGTGCGACGAATACCTTTCGGGCGGATTATTTTCAACCGGCTTTTTTTCGGAAGCCTTATCCGGAATAAAAAGATATATTTTCGATATTTCACGGCTGTCCGTTCCGGTTCTTGCGATGCATTCGCTGGCCGCCGTCTTATGCGTTTTCGCTTTCGTTTCTTCGCTCGCGCCGCAGTTCGGATGGGACGCCATGGCCTATCAGCTCGAGGTCCCCAAGCGCTATATCCAGAACGGCGGCCTTTTCTTCGTTGAAGATATACACTTTTCGGGGCATCCGAAGCTGGTCAATATGATATATTCGTTTTTTATGATGTTCGGCAAAGACTCACTGTGCTCTACTTTTCACTTTACTTTTCTGATGGCCTGCTGCCTTGCGATTTTAAGCTTCGATTTTAAAAAGCACCTGCACGCGGAATTTACCCGCGGCGCCGCCGGGACCGCCGCGCTTCTGCTGCTGGCCCACCCGCAGGCGCTGGTGTTGTGCTCCTGGGCTTATATAGATCTAGGGCTCATGTTTTATTTTACCGTTTCTGCGCTGTGCCTGATTTCCGGCAATTACGCGCTGTGCGCTTTTTTCCTTGGCGCCGCCGCGTGCTCAAAATATACCGGGCTCATGATCGCCGCTATATTCTACGCCGTAGCGTTTTTTAAGATCAACGCCGCGGATTCGCGCAAGGCGTTATATTTTGTAAAGCTGATGTTTATAACCGCTCTTGTTTTCGCGCCTTACATGGCGGCCAATTTTTATTTCACTTCGAACCCTTTTTACCCGTTTTTCGATTCGTATATGCCTTTTGAAACCGTGCGTTACGATTATATGGACACATATCTGGCCACTCTCGAACGCGTCGGCGGCGGCCGCGGCCTTATGGACAAGCTTTTATACCCTTACGATTCGATGATGAACTCGCGGTATCACGGAAACCTTTACTACGACGGCGTTATGGGCATGAGTTTTTTCGCTTCGATACCGTTCTTTTTTTACGCGCTTTACAGGGCAGGCCGGGAAGGGTTTTCGCTTAATTTTAATATTTCGGCTCTCGCGGCCATATTCGCGCTATATTATTTATTTGTTCTCGGCGCCCAGTCGACGAGGTTTTTTCTGGCGGCCGCGCCTGTATTTTATATAATTTCAGCGCTGGGGCTGAAATTCGCCGCTGAAAATTTGAAGCCGGCCGCGCTGAAAAAAACGTTTACGTTTTTGTTTGCGTGCTTTTTAGCGCTGAACGCATGGCCGGCGGCCGCGCTGTTTTTTAGCTGCTCGCCCGCGGCTTATCTTAAGGGCGAAGAGACCGCCGAAAGCTTTTTAACGCGCAATCTAGCCCCTTACCACTGCATAAGCGAATTCAATAAAATTTACGAAAACCTCCTGGACGTAAAACTTATGGCCGTTTACGAACCCAGGCTTTATTACGCCCGGAAAAATTATATATGGCGCGACGTTTTTGAACCGTGCGAACTCGAAGTCGCCGTGCATTCATATTTTGACGAAAAAAACGCCGCGGTTCGACCCGCGGCGAATGATTTTTTATCTGAAAAGATGAAGTCTGCCGGAATAACGCACATTCTGGCGAAGGAACGCGCTCTGGAAATAGCGGCCCGCAGCTTCGACGACGAGCGCAAGTCCTCGCTTTTTAAGGAATTTATAAAGTCGAAAACCAAAGCGATAGCCTCCGGCAACGGCTACAGCCTTTATTCGGTAAATTATTGATTTAATTTTTGCCGAATAACAAAATCGCTCCGATTTTTTATTTTACGTCAGCCGCCGCTTTAGAGTCTTTATTCAAAAGCCTGGTCAATTCTTTTATAAGCCTTTTGTTCTGATCTTGCGTGCCTATGGTTATGCGCATAAAGTTATCGGTAAGGCCCCAGGATTTCATGGGACGCACGATGATGCCGGCTTTTAAAAGCTCTTCCACCACGTATTTGCCGTCATGCCGATCGTCTATTTTCACTAAAATGAAATTGGCTTCGCTTTCGAAATATTTGACTCCGAGCTTTTTATAGCTTTCATAGAGGTATTTTTTTTCTCCGCTGCAGAGCTCTTTACTGCTTTTAGCGTGCTGCGAAGCGTTTTTAAGGCATGCGATTCCGGCCGCCTGCGCGAGCATATTTATATTGAACGGCCCGCGGACCACGTTTATATATTTAACGAGTTCGGCCGGGGCTATTCCGTATCCGACGCGAACGCCGGCGAGGCCGAATATCTTGGAAAACGAGCGCAGCATGACGATGGGCTTGGCCGGATAATCTTTTTGCAGTTTGAGAGCGTCGGGGTAATCTTTAGATTCTACGAACCCAGCGTACGCTTCGTCTAAAATGACTATTATGTCGTCGGAGATTTTATCTAAAAGCGCGCGGACTTCTTTATCGTAAACGATCGTGCCGGTGGGGTTATTCGGATTGGCTATGACTATGATCTTGGTGCGCTTGTCGACGAGACCGGCTATGGCTTGCAGATCGTATCTCATGTCTTCGGTCATGGGCGCCTGGCGGTATTCGCCGTGGGCTATTCTGGTCATCTGGCCGTATCTCAAAAAAGAATGCTGCGAAGAAATTACGTTATCGCCGGGCTCTAAAAACGCGTGCATAATTATCTGTAAAAGCTCGTCGGAGCCGTTTCCGGTGAAAACGTTTTCGTAGCGCACTTTATGAAATTCGGCTATTACGCTTTTAAAACTGTAGGATTCGCCGTCCGGGTAAAGATATATTTTATCCAGACACTCCATGATGGCTTTTTTTGCCGTTTCCGGCGTGCCGCATGGATTTTCGTTAGAGGCGAGTTTGTCTATATTAGAGATGCCCAGCTCGCGTTCGAGCTCTTCGATGGGTTTACCGGGAACGTATGCCGCGGCGCCTTTAAGGTCGCGGCGAACGATTTTTTGAATGTCCATGGTCAGCTACCCCCTAAATATGTCTTTATCTGTAATACTTCATACCTTATTCTTTAAATAACGGTTTTCGAAACAATTTATCATTTGAATAAATTTACATGACAGTGCCCGCAGAGTATGTTTTCGTGGTTGGCCACGAACAGGCTTATTTTTAGAACGTTTTTCGCTTCGCACGAGCGGCAGTTGAACGTCAGTTTCTCTTCGCTTAATTTTGGATACATGAGAAGCTCTCCGCTCAGTTTATCTTTGACGTCGTTAATGACTTTTTCGTTTTTAAAAAGTCCGAAAATTCCGCCCGACTTGTATTTTGACAGCTCGTCGGAGCACTCCATAGCTATTTTGCGCATAACCACTATATTGGAATTTCTGAGCAGCAGTTCGTCCTTGAGCGATTTCAACTTGGTTTTAATGCCGTAAACGCGTGGATAAACCTGCTGGATCTCGGTGTATTTATTTAAAAGCGATTCTATGCGGTTATATTCTATTTTGTTGATATTTGCCGAAACCCTTCGCCATTCGACGTCGGCGGTTTTTTTCATGGCGGAGGCTTTTTCCTTGAGGTCCCGCTCTTTTTCAAAATCGCGGTTGCCGGTGCCGAAAGGCAGTTTGCATAAGCCGCATTTAATATTTTGCATATTGAGGTATGAAAGGTCGGGAAGCCTGTTTTTAGTTCCGCAGTTCGTGCAGATAACGAAAACGTTTCCGTCTTCGGCCGGCTGGCTCTTTAAATTTTCTATCTTTTTATGCAGCGCGCGTATTTCGTTTTTCAACTTTTCGTTTTCGACCGAAAGCGAGTGCGTCGAGTTATAATCGCTGGTGAATTTAGGCTTGTGATGATTGAAATTCATCGCGGAATCGTAATCTTTGCGTTTGGACTCGTCGAGAAGTATCTCCTTGGCCATATTCAATAGTTTTATTTTATGGTCGGATATTCCAGCGTTAAGGTCGGGATGGTATTTTTTTACCAGCGCCTTGTAAGCGGCTTCTATGACTCCGCTCGTAGCTACGGGGCTTACTTCGAGTATTTCGTAAAAATTATATTGGTAAGCGGGATTGCGGAACATTTTTCTTTATTCGTCCTTCTGTCCGCCGCGGCGGCTTTGTCTGGAATTTATCTTTTCGTATTTGAGCTGTGAAAGTTTTTGGTTATACCTTAAATCAAGCATATACTCGGCGTTGAAATTAGCGAGCGACCTGAACATAGTCTCTTTCACTTTACGGTCGTCTTCGCAAAAATCGAGCAGCATTTTTTTAATTTTTGTCCGCTTGAGCGTTCCGGCGCAGCTCTGCGGGCAGCAGCAGGTTATGGCCGGAAATTCCATCCTGCGGCAATAATTTTTAGTGGTTTCCTCGCTAACGTACATTAAAGGCCTGATAACCCTGAATTTTTTACTGCCCACTTCGAAAATAGGCAGCATCGTCTCTATCTTGCCGTTATACATCATCGACATGAGCGCCGTTTCTATAAAGTCATCGAGATGATGCCCCAGAGCTATTTTTTGACAATTATTGGCGTCGGCAAGGCGGTATAAGATAGACCGCCTCTGGCGCGAGCAGTAAAAACAGCCGTCTTTGGCCTTTACCGGGTCCAGGAAAATAGACTCGTACATATCGCTTTTTTCTATATGATAATCGAAATTTCTTTCTTTGAGCCAATTTTCTATTTTTTCTACTGCGTAGCCCGGAAATCCTGAATTGACTATGCAGACGAAAATGCTGAATTTTACGGGCGACCTTAATTTAAGGCGCGCGAGCGAATCGAGCATGGCGAAGGAGTCTTTGCCGCCGGAAAGCGCCGCCAGCAATTTATCGCCTTCGTTGATCATGTTGTAATGCTCTATGGCAAGGCCTACATTGCGATATAGGGAATACCTGAAATTGCTCATCTGAATCACGCCGTTATAATTCTTGCTGGCCGGTCAATAAAAAATTAACGAATGACGCT
>JAKPTH010000149.1 GCA_029571125.1 bacterium | reverse complement strand
CTTCGGTCGCGCAGGAAAGAGAGATGCTTTGCGGCGAATTGTAAGTTCCGCCGGGCGGTAAAATTTCAGGCGCGGGGATTTTTGGAACGGCTATTATATATCTGGCCTGAGAAATATCTGAATCGCGCATTCCCGGTCTGGACGCGTAAGCTTTTATCAACACGTTTCCGCCGGGGACGATGGGGGACGAGTATAAAATTCCGTTCGAAGCCGAAGGGGTCGACCAGTCTAAAGTGTATCTGATCGCCGCTTCCGGCGTGGCCGAAGAAATCGCCACCTCGAAAGTGCGATCGTAGGAGCCTTCGGGGACTGAAAAAACGGGCGCGGCAGCTTGTCGGATTATAATTATAACGTAATTTGCCGTGGCTATATATGAATCGGCCATTCCGGCTTTTATCGCTATCGCCCTCAAAGTTGTCGTGGAGGAAATAACGATCGGTTGAGTGAACGTTACGCCGTTGGTTTCGGACGGCTCGGTGCCGTCTAAGGTGTATTTGACGGTCGCGCCGGGCGTGGCGCATGATATAGTTACGGTTTGGGCCGATGTGTATGTGAAGGCTTTAGGCGTAAATTCAGGCGCCGCGACCTTCTCTTTTACCGGCTCGAGCGTAAGAACCGATATCGTGCCGCCGTCATAGTTCAATAATGCGTCGCTATGCATGTTGAAAAAATATGATTGCCCGGCGGCGAGGGACGGATCGGCGCCGTCGAGCAGTTCGGCCGTTCCGGCGCCGTTTCTGACTGCCTGGATAAAAGAGCCGCCCGCGGAGTTATACTTATAAATTCCGTTAATGTTGCCGAAGGCCGCCATCAGTTCGCTGAATTTGATTGCAGTCAGAGCTTTCGAAAAGCCTATGAGATTAAACCCGGCCTTTAAATTGATAGTTTCAAGGGCCGTTATTTCGGTTCCGGAGACGTTTACGGCAGTTTCGGACGCCGATTTTATTATATACCCGCGTCCGGCATTCAATGAGTTCAGAGTGCCTTCGCGCGAACTTAAAAAGCTCCCGGCGGCGGAGTTGTAAGCGTAAATTTCGCCGACGGCCGGGTTGGAAGCTATAAATTCGGAGGCTGTTTGAGATGGTTTTACCGTGAAGGCGACGAAATTGAATCCGGCCTTTAAATTCAGAGTCTGCTGTATGGTCTGGGAATAAGAAAGGCCGGAGAAAATAAAAATAAGGATGAAAGCGGCGCTGAAAAATTTTTTAATCATGCCATTCTCCTTAAGAGCTTTTTTAGGGGCTGCTGCGATCGCGTCAAATCAATTTATATTTGAATCCTGTAGAATCGGTAATCCAGCCTTCGTCGTGTGATGACGGCTGACGCTTTTCGCCGGTGCGGCCGTTTTTTTTCGAGGCCGGCCGGCGGGCGGCATCGCCTGTCGTGCTTTTTGGAGAACGCGCGGCGGGCGCCGAGTCTTTAGTGCGGTCGGTTTCGACGCGGCGTTTGGCTTCGGGCCTGGAAGGTTTCTGGCCGAGGCCTGCAATATCCATGCGCTGTATATTGAATCCGCCGTTTTTTTCTATGCGCTTGAGATCGTATAATTCCTTGCCGACAACGAAAGTGAAAGACGTTCCCAGCTTTCCGGCCCTGCCCGTCCTTCCGATGCGGTGGGTGTAATCTTCGTCGTCTCGTGGCAGATCGTAATTAATAACGGTATCGATGTCGCTTATGTCGATTCCGCGGCCCGCCACGTCGGTTGCGACGAGTATTTTAACCGAGCCGTCCCTGAAAGAATTCATGACCATTTCGCGCCTGCACTGTTCATGTCCGCCGTGGATGCCTCTGGCGCGGTAGCCCGCGCCGCTCAATCTGCTCACCAGGCGGTCGACCATAGATTTGGTATTGACGAAAATAAGGGCGGCCTTGATATCGCGCTGGTCGATAATGCTGGTGAGCGCGTCGAATTTTTGAGTTTCGAGCAGCTCGCAATATAATTGCTCAATTTTAGGCACTTCGTTTTTATGATCGGTGGTGTCGATGTGGACGGGGTTTTTTAAATGCTTTTTCATGAGCCGCATTATATCGGGGCTCATGGTGGCCGAAAACATGGCGGTCTGGCGGCTCTGCGGAACGTAACTCAGGATGTCTTCTACGTCGTCGCGGAAACCCATATTAAGCATTTCGTCGGCTTCGTCGAGCACGACGAAATTGACTTCGTCGAGCCGGATCGTTCCGCGCCACATATGGTCTATAAGCCTTCCCGGCGTTCCGACTACTATCTGGGGGTGCTGCGTAAGCGCTCTGAGCTGAATGCTTATATCCTGTCCGCCGTAGGCGGTCACTATAGTGAGGCCGTCATAATACTTGAAAAGCCTGCGGAATTCTTCGGTTACCTGTATGGCGAGTTCGCGGGTGGGGCACACCACGAGGGTTTGAAGGCCGCGGCGGGCGTCGATGCGCTCTATTGCCGGTATGGCGAACGCCGCGGTTTTTCCGCTTCCGGTACGCGCCTGGGCTATTATATCGCGGCCTTCGATCAGCACCGGTATGGCGGCCGCCTGTATCGGCGTGGCTTCTGAAAAGCCCATTTCGGCTACTGCCTTTTTCATGTGTTGCGATAGGTTGAGTTCTTCGAATTTAGTCTTTTGCATGATTTCACCTTACATATAAATAATTAAAAATTATCGGAAATAAAAAATAATCCGGAAAAAATTACTTTTAAATTTTAATAACTTCAAAAAAACATCCGGACGTTAACGCCCGATGAATTATAAGGCCAAAATACCATATTTTATGGATAATGTCAACTGTTAAGAGACGAAAGGCTAAAATAAAGTTGTCCGCGACGTATATAGCGGGCGCGAAAACAAAACGTATAATTTTATTTGAATTATTTACCCGATTCTGTTATAATGAAAATTCAAAAGCTATGATTTTTTTGCCGTCAAGAATATCAGCACGTGTGAATATTCATAAGCGTCAGCATTATAAAGAAACGGAAAGGGATTTTTTATGAAAAAGGCTTTGATTACAGGAATAACCGGCCAGGACGGTTCTTATCTCGCGGAATTACTTCTGAAGAAAGGATACGAGGTGTACGGCGTCATAAGGCGTTCCAGCTCTTTCAATACCGGGAGAATCGATCATATATACCAGGACCCGCACACTCCCGAAGTAAAATTAAAGCTTATTTACGGCGATCTGAACGACGCCAGCTCGCTTAACAGGATACTCAGGGAAGTCCAGCCCGACGAAATTTATAATCTCGGCGCGCAAAGCCACGTCAGAGTGAGTTTCGACGTTCCGGAATATACCGGCGAAGTCACCGGCATGGGCGCGCTGCGCATACTCGACGCCATCCGCGAAACCGGCGTTAAAACCAGATTTTATCAGGCGTCTTCTTCGGAATTATACGGCAAGGTGCAGGAAGTCCCGCAGCGCGAAACCACGCCTTTTTATCCGCGCAGCCCGTACGCCTGCGCCAAGCTTTACGCATACTGGATGACGGTCAACTACCGCGAAGCTTATAACTTATATGCGTGCAACGGA
This sequence comes from bacterium, assembly GCA_029571125.1. Classification (GTDB taxonomy): domain Bacteria; phylum Muiribacteriota; class UBA9980; order UBA9980; family UBA9980; genus UBA9980. The sequence continues at coordinate 1,072 of JAKPTH010000149.1, read as the reverse complement.
ATATTATTCAATCACGAATCGCCCCGCCGCGGCGAAACTTTCGTGACCAGGAAGATAACCAAAGCCATAGCGGCCATTAAATACGGCCTTCAGGACAAGCTTTTTCTCGGCAACCTCGATTCCAAGCGCGACTGGGGTTTCGCCGGAGATTACGTCGAGGCCATGTGGCTTATGCTCCAACAGGACAAGCCGGACGATTACGTTATCGCCACGGGCGAGACTTACAGCGTGCGCCAGTTTTTAGAAGAGGCCTTCGGCTGCGCCGGGATGGACTGGCAGAAATACGTTCAAATAGATAAGCGCTATTTCAGGCCGACGGAAGTCGACCTTCTTATCGGCGACGCGTCCAAGGCAAAAAAAATCCTGGGCTGGGAGCCGAAAGTCAAATTCAAGGAGCTCGTTAAAATGATGGTCGATTCCGATATCGCCGAGACTCGAAAAATGGTCGAAGGCATTAAAGCGAGTGATAGAAAGTGAGCGGCCTCAAATCCAAAAGAATCGTCGTGACCGGCGGAGCCGGTTTTTTAGGCTCCTTCGTGGTGGAGCGCCTTCGCGAAACCGGCTGTGAAAAAGTTTTTACGGTGCGTTCAAGGGATTACGACCTTCGCGACAAAGACTTTATAATAAAGCTTTTCAGGGACGCCAGGCCCGAAGTTATAATCCATCTGGCGGCCGTCGTCGGCGGCATCGGCGCCAATATGGCGAACCCCGGTTCCTACTTTTACGATAACGCGATGATGGGTATACAGCTTATCGAATACGCCCGCAGATTCGGCGTGGAAAAATTCGTGGCGGCCGGAACCATATGCGCTTATCCGAAATTCACGCCCGTGCCTTTTAAAGAGGATGATTTGTGGGCCGGATATCCCGAAGAGACGAACGCGCCTTACGGGCTGGATAAAAAAATGATGCTCGTTCAGAGCCAGGCATACCGTCAGCAGTACGGGTTCAACTCTATCTTTCTTCTGCCGGTCAACCTTTACGGCCCGCGCGATAATTTCAATCCGTCTTCGTCGCACGTCATCCCCGCGCTCATTAAAAAATGCGTTGAAGCGGTTGAAAGCGGCGCGGA
>JAKPTH010000127.1 GCA_029571125.1 bacterium | reverse complement strand
GTAAGCGCGTTTATCCTGGTGACGCTTTTGCTTTTGTAGTTGGCGCAGTAAACGGTCTGGCCGCCTCTATCCATGTAAAGATAGACAGGCTGTTCGCCCGCCACGGCCCTCGCCGACACCCCGGCCAGCGTCGAAGGCATCAGAAGAACTTCGCTGGTAGGCGATGTCAGCTGCCTCGCGACCAATACGTCGGAATTGTTGATGCCTTTTACTATCGAAGTCAGTAGAGGCCCTGCGTAATACGATTTAATCGGAGCGCCGCTCGAAAGATTGAACTTATTGACCATGCCTTCATGAAAATCCACGGTGTAGTATGATCCTCCGGCCTCGTCTACGGCTACGTCCACGGGACTGTTTCCGGCCGGCAGCCTTTTTTCGACTTCATCCGTAATAGTGTTAAACACTATTATTTCCTTCGCCGTGCGGTTCACTATATAAAGCCTGTTCGCCGAAGCTCCGCTTCCTTCCGCGAATCTGATGCGGTCGTTCTGGCCGTACAGGTCTATCGAGCGCAGAAAATAAGTGGAAAGGTCCATTATATAGAGCGAGTCGTAAGCCGAAATGTAAGCTTTTCCTCCGGAAATCTTTATATCGTTTCCATAATATATTCCGCCGACGCTTTTAGCGAGCTCGCCGTTTTTATAAGTACGGAAGGCCGCTTCGTCGGAAGCGGTGAATACGGTTCCCTTATTTTTAAGATAAAGCCTGAAATAATAGGTCGTATTTTCCGACAAATTTCCTATTTCCACGCTGGTAGTCGCGGAATCGGTTATTTCGGCCTCGAGCGTCGAAAGCGTGTCGACTCCGGGCTTCGAGCTTCTATATATCCTGTATGAAGCGAAATCGGGCTCGTTGCATCTGTCCCACGTAAGCACCATCGCATCCGTCGTTTTGCGCAAAGGCTCTTTGAAATTAATTTTGGTGAGCTGGTTATAAAGCACTTCGGTGGTGCCGGCAACTATATTCGAAGGCGTCGAAAGTTCGGCCGTATCCAGAACGTATAAAATATAATAATAGACGGTATTAGGCGTTAATTTCGTATCCACGAACTGCGTCTGCATTTTAGAGGTTATTACGCTTATTTTAGGCGACATGAACGATACCGCGGCTGTAGTGTCGCGGTAAAGCTCGTACCGCAGGAAATCGCTTTCATAAGACTGCGTCCAGCTGAGCGTCATGGATTGGTATGTTACCGCGGAAGGCTGATTCAAAGTTACCGAGGCCGGAGCGAAATTCTGGTCCTGCGTATCGAAATAGATTTCAGTTATTGACTGAGCCAGATGCTTGAAAGCGTCGGAAGAAATCACCCGGAAATAAAACCTGGTGCGCGGCGCGAGACTGTAAAGCTCCACGTAATGCTCGAGAACCATATTCTTGTCTTCCACGGTGGTTTTATCGTAGTTCACGGACCTGCCGTATTCCACGCAGGAAGTCGCCGGCACATTGGTTTTCCAGTATATGCGGCAGCTTTTATCGGTTATCCTGTCAACCTTTATGGATTTTTCATCGATAACCAGTTCCTGGTTATGAGGTATCTCGCCGCCCGTGACGGGAACTATCGCGCTGCCCACGCCGCCGCCGCCGCCCGGTTTACATCCGCTGGAAGCCAGCACGAAAAGGCAGAACGCCAGTATAAAAATATCGTTGAAATTAAATTTATTCTTTTTCACGCTCAAGATATCGGAAAAAAAATCGCCGCGTTTATATGATTTCAAAAATCACAAAAAAAAGATTTAAATAAAAAAGAGGCCGCCTTTTCGGCAAGCCTCTTTTTATTGAGTTTAAAAGTGATTTTATAAAATTACGATTTTAAACCGTAAGTTTCGATGTTCTCGTCTGCGTATTTCTGTATGCCGGCCAGATGAGCGCGGGCGTCGTCGTTATCGGCGAACAGGTGTTTGAAACGGCCCTGCATTTTAAGGTATTCGGTAACGGGTTCGGGCGTGATCTTGCGCACGTTCGTAACCTTTCCGTTTTCCCATTCCACTAACGGGAACAAGCCTGTGGTAACGGCTTTTTTAGCGATTTTTATGGTGAGGCGGCTTTCGACTTTCCAGCCGAGCGGGCACGGAACCAGAACGTGCAGGTATTTCGGGCCTCTAATGCTGAGCGCTTTTTTTACTTTGTTTTTAAGGTCCATGTCGAAACCTACCGTAGCGGTTGCCACGTAAGGAATCTCATGGGCCACGGCGATTTTAGCCATATTTTTCTTGCGGGTGGGGTTTCCGAGGGAAACTTTGCCCGAAGGCGACGTGGAAGTGGACGTTCCGAAAGGAGTCTGCGAGCTTCTCTGAACGCCGGTGTTCATGTAAGCTTCGTTATCGTAGCAAATATATAAAACGTCATGGCCGCGTTCGAACATGCCGGAAAGCGACTGTAAGCCGATATCGGCCGTGCCGCCGTCGCCGCCCTGGGCGATGACTCTGATTTCCTGGTCGCGTCCCATGGCCTTTAAAGCCGCTTCGATGCCCGCGCCTACGGCCGAGCTGTTTTCAAAAAGCGAATGTATCCACGGTACTTCCCATGCCGACTGGGGGTATCTGGTCGTGAAAACTTCGAGGCAGCCTGTGCAGTTAGCTATCATAGTGTTTGGGCCGGCCGCGTCGACGACCATTCTCGCGCCCATAGAAAGGCCGCAGCCCGCGCAAGCGGTATGGCCGGGAGCTAATAAGTGTTTCTTTTTATCCATATATATCATTTCCTCCATAATAAATTCGATTTAAAGTTGGCGTAAACTAAAACTTCGCCTTTGCCGCCAAAACGGCCAATGAAAGTTTTTAGTTATATCGTTTTTAAATATTCGTCGCCGGCCTGCATATATTTGTGGTCGAGTTCGACGAACTGCGAATCCTGTACTTTAACGTTCGCGAAATTACCCACGATATCGGTTATGGTCTTTATCGTGATGTCGCGGCCGCCGAGGCCTACGATATAGCTGTTTACTTTTGGAACGGTGGTGTTTCCGTAGAAAGCCGCTCTGACTTCGGTAGCCAGTATTCCGCCCGAGCCTACCGACGAGGCGCGGTCGATAACGATTACGTTTTTGATATTCTTGAGGCAATCCACTACGGCCTGTTTCGGGAAAGGCCTGAAAGTGCGGACTTTCATTACTCCGACCTTTATGCCGTTAGCTCTCATCAAATCTACCGCTTCTTTGATAGTGCCGATAACCGAGCCCATGGCCACGATTACCGTTTCGGCGTCTTCCATTTTATAAGTGTCTATGAAAATACCGAACTTGCGTCCGAATTTTTTCTCGAATTCTTTGGTAACTCTTTCGATTACCGCGAAGGAATTTTTCATGGCTTCTTCGAGGTTGTGGCGGACTTCCATATAGCCGTCTTCGCCGACCATCGAACCGAAAGTTATGGGGCGTTTAACGTCCAGATAATGATTGGGTTTATAAGGCGGAAGGAATTCGTCTACTTCCTGCTGGGTCGGCATATCGACCGGTTCGAACGAGTGGGTGAGAAGGAATCCGTCCATGTTAACCATGACGGGCAGACGCACTGAATCGTCTTCGGTTATTTTATATGCCTGATAATGAAGGTCGGCCGCTTCCTGGTTGTTTTCGGCGTAAAGCTGGATGAATCCGCTGTCGCGAAGAGCCATGGCGTCGGAATGGTCGGTCCATATGTTGATGGGCGCGGAGATGGCGCGGTTGGCGCACGTAAGAACCAGAGGGAGCCTCATGCCGGCCATATTGAATAATACTTCGGACATAAGAAGCAGGCCCTGAGCGGTCGTCGCGGTATAAGCGCGCGCGCCGGTGGCTACGGCGCCGAGGCAGACGGAAGCCGCCGAAAATTCCGATTCGACGTTTACGAACTGGCCTTTAAATTCCCCGTCGGCCTGCATCTGCGAAAGATCTTCGACTATATGAGTCTGCGGAGTAATCGGATACGCCGATATAACCTGAGGTTTGCAAAGTACAACGGCTTCAGCTACAGCCATCGAACCTTCTATATATTTTTTCATCTTAAAAATGCCTCCTAATAGCAATTAATATTCAAAAAACGGGTTATTTTTCTTCGGGAACCATGTCGATATCTTTTACAGGGCACTCTTCGGCGCATATGCCGCAGCCCTTGCAATAATCGAGGTCCACGTTGAATTTCTTTTTGTCTTCCTGGAAGATAACGCCTTCAGGGCATATTCTTTCGCACATCATGCATCCGGTGCATTTATCGTGTTTGTAAACCGGCCTCGTATTGCGCCAGTTACCCGTTTTATTATTTCTTGAAGAACCTGGTTTAAGAATTGCTCCGTGATTTAGACTCATTTTTGCCTCCTT
>JAKPTH010000031.1 GCA_029571125.1 bacterium | reverse complement strand
ATAATACGCCAGCTTAATTACGTTAGTGAACTCGTCCGGCGTGTTCAGTTTTTGTTCGTCCCATAAATTTATATACTTGAGAATGATTTTAAGGTTGCTGTTGACCCTTCGCTGCCATTCAAGGCTGGATTCCGAAGTCCTGCCCGCCGGCGCGTCCACGTCTTCGTCTTTTATCGAAAATTTTCCTATCAGATAGATTTTAGGTTTGTAAACATAACGAAGCGAAGTGGCGAAAGTGGAATTGAATAAATTTTCCGGAGTGCGTTCGTCGATATAAGTAAGCATTATCCTGGATTTCGCGTTGGGATAAAGAAGGAAGCGGTGCTTGGCTATTTTCTGAGTGCCGTAATCTTCGTCAGGATCGCGTCTCTTAAGATCGTTCACGTTATAAGAGCTGGCGAAAGACGCGCGCCCAGAAATGTTATAATTGAGCCTGAGAAAAGTCGAAAACTGACCGTCGAACGAATATGGCGCTACGGTAAGGGCTTCGCGGTAATTTTCCTTCACGGACAATATTCTGGTGGTAAGCGTGAGGTCGCGGAAGCCGCTCATAACTTCCGCGAAGACGGATTCCGCACCGTTGAAAACGTTCTGCAGTTCGCCGTAGACCGAGGTGTTTTCCACGCGGCCCATGCCGTAAAAATGCACGTAATCGATATTGTGGTTATAGTCGTTGTCCCATATTTTTTCGACCCGGCCGCCTATAAGGGTATCTTCGTTCAAACTGAAATTAAGCGCGCTGCCGATCCTTTGCTCGTTCTTATCGGCGAGTTTGGATCCGATAACCGACCAGTCGAAGTTCTGAAAATACTTCACGAACTTCGCGCCCGAGTTGTTCCGGCGGTGCAGGTTAATCAACGGATGACGGCCCTGGGCGAGCATAACGTCGCCGAGAGTCAATTTCATCGAAAGCACTTTTCCCGCGGAGCCGCTTTCTGCGGGCGCGATCTGAGCCTCGGAAGTTTTATCCGCCGTGCCGTATCCGGGCAGATCGAGTTTTACGGCGGTAACCAGTTCATCTTTTTTTTCGTCTTTCAACGGTTCGTCGGCTTTATCGATTTCTTCGGCCGTTTCTTCATCCTCGGGCTCCGCCTTTTTTTTCTTTTTAACGAGCATATATTTTTTGTAGCTGTCCATATTAGTTTCATAAAGGCCGTTTATTTTTTTTCTTTTTTTTCTGCCTATCATGACTTTTTGAGAAAAGTAGCCGTCTAAAAATTCTATATTTTTGCGCCTTAATTCTTCTTCGGTTTCCACCGGCGCTTTAGTTATTTTTTTAGAAGGCGAGGATTCTATCACATAACCTTTTTTCGTGTAGGAATCCGAATAATAATAATAATTGAGAAATTTTTCGCGCGCGTAGAGGTGGTTTTCGCCTTCGGTCTGTCCGAATGAAAACCTGAGGTCCATCGTATCGCCGAAATAAACGTTATATCGCGAATAGCTCGAAACTGATTTTTTATTGTCCAGATCGTAAAAATAATCAGAAAATCCGTTGCCGTTAAAATTATTTATTTTGGGGCTTTTGAGCGAACCTATTTCGACGGTCTCGAAAACGTCAAGAAAAGCGTCCTGCGGAATGAAATCGAGAAGATCTTCCTCTTTCGAAAAAGGGCCGTTCTGATTTTTGAAGTTCACGGCCCTGCGGGCGGCCAGCATATCGAGCTCGTAAATATCCATGAAATCGTATTCGTCGGCCGAGTTCAGGTCCAGACGGCGTTCCTGCGTAAAAGGCTGCGCCGTGATAAGAGAATGGTCTGCGGCGTAAGCCGGAAAGCAAAATAAAACGGCCGTCAAAAAGACTATTGCCGCCATGGGCGAGATTATTGACTTGAACGTGTTTCGATTAAATGCCATGTTAAATTTTACAACTCTACTGCGCCGAACGTTGATATAAAAAATTCCCTGTATTATGCTGCGTCTGATTGCTTCGATTTCGAGTCCGTAACCCGGAGCGGACCGATGAATCAAAATTCATTTTAAATTTATCGATGAACTTTAATTCATCAATCCGCTTATTTTGCTTTATTTTAAATTAATTTATTTCAATTAATACGAATAAGTTTAATCAATGCTTTAGTAAAGCTTTACTTAATCACTATCTTGTCGAGATAGAGGTTGTAATTGCTCGAAGAAGCGTTCTTGTTAAGGCAGGTAAACCTGAACGCCACGTCGGAACCGCTGCCGAAGGCATTAGACACGCGCAGGTTCGTGGTGAACGGAGCGAGTTCCATGGTGCCGGAAGTATAGAAATCGTAATTGCCGCGGTTTTCGCTCAAGATATCCAGACGGTACGTGCCCGAATCGCCGGTGCGCAGCGCCCAGATATCAACGTTATAAACGCCGTCGGGGAAGAACTGCTTTATTTCGAACCAGTCGCCGACCGCAGTGGCGTCCTGGTTTGGAAACGGGCTTCCCGTGATGGATTCGCCGTTTTCGTCATCGACAGGACCGAAGAACAGAAAAGAGTTTCCGTCGAAGGGGAACTGAAGCGTTCTAACTTCGAGCTTCCACGGAGCGTTTATAGCGGTGGTGCCGCGTATTACGTCGAGTATATGGCGTTCGGCTTCCATGGTCCTGTAAGCCACGTCGCCGGAAACGGTTACGTAGTTAGTGAGCGAACCTTCGCGTCCCGTCGAATTTACGGCCGAAATTTTATAGAAGTATGTTTTACCCACTGTTATGGAGTTGGTGAATTCATAAGCCAGCGGCTGGCCGATCTGGGCATAAACGCCGTCGCTGAATTCCGCGCGGTAAACCCTGTATGAAACCGCGCCGACTACCGGCTGCCATACCAGACGCACCTGGCCGAGCGCCTGCATTCTTACGATAAGCCCGGCAGGCGTATCGGGGAAATCCACACCGACTTTATTGGTTGCGGGCTTCGACATACGCGATTCGTTGCCCGAATCGTCGAACGACGAAACCGCATACTGGTAATAAGAGTCCATATTAACGTCGATGTCGGTCCATGTAGTATCGGGCGGCAGCACTTTGACGAGCCTGTAAACTTCGTCCACGTCGAGGCGTTTACGGTACACTTTAATTCCGGCGATGTCGAGTGATTTTCCGTCGGCGTCTTTATCCGGCTTGACCCATGTAAGAACCACCTGCGCGTCTCCGGTCACTATAAGATTTGTCGGCGTGCCGGGAGGGACGTTGTCTTTTTTACCCATGAGAGTATATGATCCGTCTATGTACTGGCTGTAGTTTCCCTGTTTATCGATGCATCTTACGCGGTAATAGTAAACGCCCATAACAAGGTTAGAGTCTGTGAATACATTAATGCCTACAGGAACCTTAGCTATCGACTGCCATTCGTTTATATTGCCGGAATGCCTTTCTATTTCAAATTCTTTTAAATCGTCAAGAGGCGATCCGTCGGTATTCTGGTTCGGCGGGTCCCATGAAACTATGATCGAGCCGCGGTCCATTCCGAAAACGGTCTGGCGGGCTGGCGCAAAGTATATATTCGCCGGCGGTTTCGGAAGGCTTCCGGTAGTGGCCTGAAGCCTTATTATCTGAGGAGCCGAAGGCGCGCTTTCCCTTAACATATTATCGAAAGCGATAACCGTATATATGAATTTTTCGCCTTCTATAAGCTCGGAGGATTTATCGATGTAATAATCATCCGTAGTCGTAGCGATTTTCTTATCGGCTCCGCCTTCGCGTCTTCTAAAAATATAAAAGCCTACTATATTTTTCTTAGCCTGGTCGTATTTATTAGTCGTAACCGGGTTCCAATCGAGCGTGACCTGATAGAACTGTTCCGTCATTTTCTGCACGACGAAAGGCGTATCTATCTTCCATGTCGGATTATTCGGTTCAACGCCGTCATCCGACCAGGGAATAACGGAGCTCGAGTTCTTAGACTCGGTGCACCCCGCAAACACCATCAGGGTAAAAACAAACAGCGACAAAAACAGGTAGTTGTGCTTCCTTACAAATTCTTTCATTTTATCCTCCCGCGGATTTATATAATATTTTTTGCCTTAACATCCGGTCGAATCGGCAGTTATTTAACGGCCTGACGCTTCGACCTTTTTGAAATGAGCGTAAAAACTTTTTTCTTATCTTTGGTTTTTATCGGCAATATTATGCGTTTATTTATAACCCGGGGTCAAAAATGAAAAAAGAAAACGCCCCGCTTTACACGGGGCGTTTTCTTTAATATGGCGGCTTACGAACCGGAAGCTTAAATATTACTTTTCTTCGACTTTTTCAAGTTCGCTCTGCAATTTTTCTATATCGTGAATTACCTGACGGGTATTTCCAAGTTTATTAATTATATTCTGGGTGTACATATCTTTAACTTCTTTTAAAACCGGAGCGAGAACTTTTTTGGAATTAAGATCGGTTTTTTCGACTTCGGCTATAAATTCATCAAATGCCTTGCCTTCGGAGTCGTTTGCCGGGTTAAGCAGGTTGATAAGCTCGGTTTTTGAAGTGGCGGCTCTGACGTCGCGGGTTACATCATAGTATACGAAAGACGATATAGCCCTCTGCACTTTAGACGCGAAATCCGGGTGGTTTGAAGCGTGGACGGTTCCGGCTTTTTCAATAATGAAAAGGCATGATTTAACGTTGTCGGCGTTGATTTTGTCGACTTCGTTATCGTTGGGAACGAACTGCGAGCCGAGCTCGATGGTGAACGCGAGAGCGCCCATAGCTCCGTACATCCAGTCGTCGGAATCGCCCATTGCGGGATAAAGATCGGAGCTTTTTTCGGCGGTATAGCCGCTGAATTTAGCCATTCCTTTTGCGAGTTCGGCGAGAAGCTGATCGTCTTTAGCTATGGCTTCGTAAGCATAGCCGAAAGGATAGAGGACCAGTTCCGAATAGCTGTGGAAAGAAACCGAAGCCCTGAATTTTTCGCGTTCGGCAAGTTCTTTTATAGCGGCGGTGCAGGGCTCTGAAAAAGCTTTAACGCCGTGATACGTATCTGCGCCGGGATATGTGGAAGCGCCGACCGTTCCCCACTGATAGCCATAGTTTCTATTAAGGTCTACGCCGTAAGACTTGTCTGAATTCAGACGGCGGTTTTTACGCCACATTTTCGATTTGGTTTGAGAATGGACAAGGCCGTCGGGATTCACGACGGGAACGATCCATATGCTGCGGTTATCGACGAGTTCTTTCATTGATTTATCGGAGGGATATTTTTGAAGGATTTCTTCGATAAGCGCCGTAGGAACTTCAGCCGATATCCATTCGCGGGCATGGGTGAGACCCATGATAAGAACGGCGGGCTTGCCCGCCTGAAGGCCTATGTTTAAAGCGTAAACCGGGCGGCCTTCGAAGCTTTTGCCTATAACATGGAGCTTGCATATCGACGGATTATTCGCTTCCGCGTCTTTGAGTATTTTTTCGATCTGATCGAAAGAACGGTATTTGCTTAACGTGCCGGCGCGGGTTGCGCGTAAAACCGAATCCGCGTCGGGATTTATGACTTTATATCTATAACCGAGCGAGGCCACCTTTTTAAGTTCGGTTTCGCTGATTACGGAAATGACATATTTGTTTTTATGCTTTACTTCAGGAAGATCAAGGCCCATGTTGGCGAGTTTTGCAACATCGAACTTGTCTTTTACGAATATCTTGACTATCTGAACTGCTTCTTCCTTAGAAGCTTTAGAATCGCCCGTTTCAACGGCGAACGCCGCCTGCGGCATAAGAACCGCCGCTAAAAAAACTACCCCCAGAAATAAAAAAAGAACACGTAGTTTCACTAAACTTCCTCCTCACTTCATACTAAAAAAGAACCTTTACGTGTAGCTGTATTATGTTTGTATATTTATTTAGAAAATTATACCACTTACAATTGATAGTGTCAATCGTTTTTTGCTAAAATTACACTTATTTTTTAGCGTATTTTGATTTAATCATAAAAACCGAAGCGAAAATGATGGCGATAAAAGAGCCGCCGCTGACCAGGGCGAAACAGAGAAGCAGAACGCCGAAAATAAAAAACATAAAATCTGAAACGGTAGAAGACAACGAAGCCTTTTCTTCGCCGAACAATACGTCGGTATAAAGCATGGGCTTTCTTACTTTGCCGCCCTTGCCGATTTGCAGCAGATTTATTTTCTGCTGAGGCATTTCATATAAAACGAGCTCTTTGGCCGCTCCGTCTTTTAAAACGTGGACGACGCTCACGTCGG
>JAKPTH010000218.1 GCA_029571125.1 bacterium | reverse complement strand
TTGAACGATTTGAAATGGTCGATATCGAGCATAATTATGGAAAGCGCAAGCGAATAGCGTTTCGCGCGCTGGATTTCGGTGGTCAGATGCGAGTAAAAGTAACGGTAGTTAAAAACGCCTGTCATTCCGTCGATAGAAGCGAGACGTTCCACTTCGTTATATAGCCTGGCGTTTTCAACGGCCGAAATTATGTGGTTGGAAGCGAGCGTTAGAAAACGTATGGCGCTGACGCTGAGCTTTTCAAGCTCGCGGCCTGATGAAAAAAGGCCGAGATAGCCGTAAATATTATTGTTGTAGTTAAGCGAGAGCCACATGGATGATTCGATATTTATTTTAAGTTTTTTTTCCGATTCTTCGTCCTTGAATTTTGGCATTTCCTTTATTACTGTGAAATTCGAAAGGTCTTCGTTGAGATTTTCCTTGAGCTCTTCAAGTATTGTACCGAAATTGGTTTCGATATCGAAGCATTTTTGAGATCCGGCCGCGATTATCTTGAACTGCGCGCGGGAAATAGCTATTACGGCCACTATATTTTCATAATTATGGCATATGCTTTTAAGCGATATCCTTAAAATGCTTTCCACGTCAAGCGTTTTATTTACGGCATTTGAAAGCTTGTGCAGAAACTCGAAACCGTTTTTCTGCACTTTCGTTTCGTTAAATAAAAGCTCGCGCTCGTATATTATGGATATGGGCGTGGAAATAGCTTCTACGAGATTGGCGTCGATTTTAGTGTCGCTGATATCGCTGTTTTTAATGTATAGCAGAAGCATCGCGCTGAGCCGGGAATTAACGAAGAGCGGAAAATAAAGAAAGCTCATTTCGCCGTCGGCGTCGTCCTGGATTATATGGCGGGAGATGTCAAAAATGCCGCCGGTCTTGAGATCGAATTTTTTTTCGCCGACGAGTTTCGCTATCCTGGATTTGCTGAGCTTATACTGGAATCCGGGCTGGATATCGAATTCCCTGTCGATCGGATTATATATGACCACTGACGCGCCTTTTATTTTCAGATGGTTTTCGAGTATAATGAATATTTTTTTGAAAGCCTCGTTAAGCGACAGCGAGCCAGCCAGCGCGCTTAGAAGCTCGTTAGTAATGAATATTTTTTCGAAACCGGACATTACATTAACCTACCTTTACTGCGATAAACGCCGCATCATCCGCTAAAGCTCCGCCGGCCAGATGGCCCGTGAGCCTGTTTATTATCGCTTCTTTTATTTCTTCCGCGCCGGCGCGCGACGAAGATTTTATTATCTCGCACAGCCTTGCGCGGCCGAAAGATTCGCCCTCGGGGTTTTTAGCTTCGACGAGGCCGTCGGTGTATATAAGAAGGATATCGCCGCTGTTTAAAAGCAGGATGCCTTCTTTAAAATCGGAATTACGCATTACGCCGAGCGGCGAATTGCGGGATTCGTGGACTACCGCGCTGTCGCCGAATCCCGCAATTCGCCGCTCGGCGTAATGCGTAATTCCGATTTTAAAGAAGGCATCCTGCTTTTAAACAGCGGCGATA
>JAKPTH010000709.1 GCA_029571125.1 bacterium | reverse complement strand
TTCCTATCTTTATTTTAGTAAATTTTTAAGCATCGCGTAAAATACGTCGCTCGCCTTTATGGTTCTTATGCATTTAAAGTTGTTGGCGCAGCGCTTCTGGTCGCACGGGCGGCAGGCGAGGTCGGGGTTATAAACGCCGTGAAAGTTGACCGACGGCGGCGCGAAGGTTTCGACGTTGGTGGGGCCGAAAAGGCCTATGGCCGGAATTCCGGCCGCGGAAGCTATGTGCAGCGGACCCGAGTCGGGGCCCACGAAGCATGAAGCCGCTTTTGCCAGATTATAAACCGCGCCGAGCGAAAGCCGGCCGCAGGCGGATATGAGCCTTCCTTTTAACGGTTTCACGGCCGAGCTGATTTTCTCGAACTCCCTGTCGTCTTCGGCGCGCCCTATGACTATATGGCTTATGGGATATTTTGAAAGGGCCGGATGGCGTTCGCACATGTTTATAAGCGCGGCGTAATTTTCGGCGTGCCATTTTTTAAAGTTATTCGACGGCGTTATATGATAAATAATGATTTTTTTCGCCGGGTCGTCAGCGGAGAGGCCGTTATCGGCGAGAAAACTTTCGAACGCCTTGCGCGAATGGTCCGCCGCGATGAAAGTTTCGAGCCTGAAGCCGTCGAGCAGGTTTACGGGCGGCCTGAATTCTTCCGGCAGCGCCTTGAGCAGGTTGATCTGGTTGCGTGCGGAATGGACCTTGAATTTCTGAGGCGGCTCCAGGCGGTGCGTATATAAGTGTCCGCGTCCCGTGTAATTGTATCCGAGCCTTATCTTAGCCCCGCTCAGATACGAAAGCCAGGCGGTTTTAGGAATGCCGTGGAAATCGATTACCATGTCGTAGCGGCGGTTCCTGATGATTTTTAAGAAGCGCAGGTCGTATTTCAGCTTTTCCAAAAAACCGCCGCCCTGGTTGTTGTAAAGCAAAAATCCGTCTATAGAAGGATTTTCAATTACGAGGTCTGCGAACCGCTCGTCTACCATAAGGTCTATCGAAGAATTTTTCAGGATTTCCCTGGCGGCGGCGAAAGCCGGCGTGCATTGTATTATATCGCCGATCGATCTTAACCGGATCAACAAAACTTTCATTTAAAGAAGCCTTCTTCGCTGCCGCGTTAAACGCGGGATTTTATTTTGGCTATTATGTCTTTGGTCGAATGCGCCTTGGGGTCGCCGGTTATGGCGATCGAACCGCCGCAGGCGAGTATGGTCTCCCTTTCGGGCACGCTCTGTTCGGTGTAGTCGGTCCCTTTGGCGCAGATATCGGGTTTGAGGCGTTTTATTGTTTCGTCCGCGGTAAGCTAATCGAAAATTACCACGTAGTCCACGCAAGAAAGCCCTGCAAGCAGTTCGGCGCGTTCCGCCTCGCAGGTCACCGGCTGGTTCATGTTTTTAAGTTTTTTCAGGGATTCGTCGCTGTTTATGGCCACAGTCAGGATCGTGCCGAGTTTTTTCGCTTCGGCGAGGCTTCTTAAATGCCCTACGTGCAGTATGTCGAAACAGCCGTTCGTGAAAACGAATTTATGACCCAGCTTTGCGGCCGAACATCTGATGCGTTCCATTTCTTCGATCGTTTTTATCTTCGCCAACTCAATATCACCGCTCTTTTACTAAAATTTATAAGTGCTTATTTTATCATATTACAGAATTAAAATCAATAATTTAATTTAATTATTGCGCCCGAATAATATAAGTTGACAGTGTTTGCAAAATGTGATAAAATTCATAAAAATAAATAAAAGGACAGGCAGATGAGTCAGGATAACGAGTTAAAATGGCTTTATGATTTTTTGCCCTATATCGAAGAGATATTTCAAAACAAAAAAGAAGACGTCGGTTTCGATCATAGCGTAAGAACGATGAATATCGCCCGCTACATAGCGGCTCTCGAACACGCCGACAAAGACATGGCCGCTCTTCTCGGCCTTCTGGCAAGATTCACTCCCGCCGAAATCAGCAACGTGCTTCCGCTTCTCGATAAAAGCGAAGAGTTCAAAAAGCGGTTCGCTAAAAATTTCGAAGACCTCATAGTCAACAACAATTTGAATACTCCCGAAGTGCAGATTGCAAACGACGCAAGCTGCCTCGAAGCCATGGGAGCTATAGGCATCATAAGGCATTTTTACCGTGGCGCTTCGGAAAAGCTTCCTTTGAAACTGCTTATAAAGAATTTCGCGGATAAGGTCGCGAAGCTGCAGGCCTCAATAGGCACCGCCACCGGAAAAAATATGGCCGCCGAGCGCCACAGCTTTATATCGACTTTTTTAAACAGGCTCAAGGGAGAAACCGTCTGGGAAAACATATAAACGGTTTCGTCAACCTATAAATTTTTAAACGCCAAAAACGGAGGAAAGTGTAAAAATGAATATCTGCATCCTGAAAGTAATGTTCGTATGTTTGTTCACGTCTTTCGCCAATAAGCATATTTTTTAATCCTTTTACAGTTATTTTATTGCGTCGATATTTTTGGGATTTTTAATATAAAACGGTTAAAAAAAACGGTGATTTTTTATGGAAAAGCATATCAGCGTCGATGAACTGAAAGCCGGAATGAAACTCAGTAAGCCCGTGTATGTCGAAGGCACGCACATTATCCTTATTAACAGGGACGTCGTTCTCGACTCTTCGAACATCGGCATGCTTCAGCAGTTAGGCATTTCAAATGTTTTCATACATGAAAACGGCAGGCCTTCCGCGGGCCGCGCCAATTGCGCGGCGGAGCCGCCCGAAAAAAAATCCGCGCAGCCGGCCGCGTGCGGCAAGATACTTGTCGTCGACGACGAGCCGGAAATATGCCACTATATAAAAGACGTGCTCGAAAACAGCGGCTATACGGTTTTAACCGCGAACAGCGCCCGCGAAGCCTGGGACGTAATCAGCGGCGACGATCAGATAGACACCGTATTTTTAGACCTTATGATGCCGGAAGTCGGCGGGCTCGAGCTGCTCAAGAGAATAAGAAGCGAGATAAAAAGAAATATCAACGCGGTCATAGTCACCGCCAAAAAAAGCATGCAGGACCTTATCATGGCTAAAGAACTGGGGATATCCGGATATCTCACCAAGCCTTTCGATCCGGGCAAGCTGGTTATAATAGCCAATCAGGCGTCGAACGAGAAAAAGACTATGTGATTATTTAAAGGGCGATCTCACTAAAATATTGAATTTATTAAAATTTCATGTTATAATCAAGATATAGAAACAGGGTTGGTTGCGTGTCAGTTATTTAAGCGAGGTATTATTTAATGGCCGAAAATTTTGTGATAAAAAAAGTGGAAGACAAGCGGATTACCGGCGAATTTTTAAACTGCTACAAGCTCGTCGGCCGTATCGACGCCGAGACGTCCCAGGAATTCGAGCTGACCATGCGTCTTTTGCAAAAACAGGAAAAATACGTAATTTTTGATTTCAGCGAGCTGAATTATATTAACAGTTTCGGCATCGGGATTCTTGTGGATTTACAGAAAAACATATTAAAAAACGAAGGTATCGTAAAAATCTGCGGGCTTTCGCCTTCCATAAAAAAAATATTTCAGATAACCTATTTGACGAGAGTTTTTGAAATATTTGAAACTTTCGAGCAGGCGCTGGAAAGCTTTCATAACAAATCCGCGGGCGGCGTTTAGGCGCTTTTGGTTTTCCGCCTCCGGAAAGGCTATGGCATCGAAAAAATTCAGGAGAGCTTGATATGAGAAATCAGCGTAAAAATTACTTTGTAAAACCCGGATTTCAAACTAAGTTGACGGTTATAATTCTGCTAATAGTGGTCATAGTGGCCAATATAGTGGGCGGCGTCATTTACGGCCTGCTTTCCGGTTCAACCATAATAGACCAGATTTCAAAGGCCTTCGAAATAGACAACTACCGCGACCTTCTGCTTCCGGTAATTTTATTCGCCGAACTCGTGGCGATAATAATAGTCACATTCATAGGCGTTTTCGTTTCTCACACCATGGCCGGCCCCGTTTACAGGTTTGAAAAAGTTCTGGACGACGTGGCGGGCGGGGAGCTGGATTCTCACTTCAATCTCAGGACCAGCGACGAATTTCAAGACCTGGCCGGCAGCATAAACAACCTTATCGCCACCCTCAATTCCAAAGTCGCCGAAATTAAAGTCTACTCAAATAATATCACCAACCTTATGAACGAGATCGATTCGCCCAAATCCATGACGGTGTACGATATAGAAAATATCAAAAATACAATGCAGAAGCTGAGCACGACCATAAATTACTTTAAAATGATAGATGTTTCGTCTGCTGAAGCCGCGGCCGAAGAAGGTGCGCGAATCGAAAACGGAGTTGCGCCTGAAACGCAGGGCGCGCAGGCGACGCAGGATACGACCGGCGAATTTATGCAAACCGGCAAAGAGAACGGCCGCGGCGAAGCGAAACTCGCTTCCGAAGACCTTATCGATAATACCGCAAAAAAACGCCGCGCCGTCAAGGAAAAAGCCGCCGGCGCCAAACCGCCGAAAACCGCCGAAGCGAAAAAAAGAAACCCTAAGAGAGGCTGATAAATTTGACTCCTATATCCAACGAAGGTTTTCCCCAGCAATCAACAGAAGAAGAAATAATTAATTTAATCAGCGAGCTTAACGATAAAAGCTATCAAAAACGCCAGGAAGCGGCGAACATGTTGACTCAGATCGGCAACCCCGCCGTCGTTTACCTTAAAAACGCGCTTTTAAACGATCCCGACGACGACACTAAATACTGGGCTACCATAATTTTAGGCCGTATCGGAGATACCGCCATAAACGTCCTGATCGAAATTCTCGGCACCAGCGACAAAGACCTTAAAATATTCGCGGCGCGCGCCATAGGCGAAGCTTTAGATCCCAGGGCGCTGCCCTATCTCGTAAAAGCGCTCGGGGATAAATCCTGGTCCGTCAGAAAAAACGCGGCGGCCTGCATGATAAAATTCGGCGACGCCGCAATCAAAATTTTAACCGAGTCTCTGGCTTCCACCAACGAAGATCTCAGGTACTGGGCGTCTAAAATACTCGGCGATATGGGCCAGAACGCTATCGATCCGCTCATAAAGATGCTGAAATCCGAAAACAAGGATATGCGTTTTTTCGCCACCATGGCGCTTTCTAAAGCGCAGGACATCCGCGCCATCCGACAGCTTATAAACTGCTTCCGCGACGAGTCGTGGATAATCAGAAAAAGCGCGGCAGACGCTCTGGAGCAGATCGGCGAGCGCGCGATAGAGCCTCTTACCATAGCGCTTTCGCATGAAGATAAAGACGTGCGCTACTGGACGACGCGCGTGCTCGGCAAGATAGGGGCAAAATCCATACAGCCGGTTCTCATGCTCTTAAAAGACGACGACACCGAAGTGCGCCATCTTTCCAAGAAAATTCTTGCCAATATAGGCGTTCTCGCGGTCGATCCTCTCATAAAAATTTTAAAGAACGACGACAAGGACATGCGTAAAAACGCGGCCGAGGCGCTCGGCGAAATCAGGTCGGTAGAAGCCGTGGTGCCCCTCATAGAGGCCATGGGCGACGAATCGTGGTTCGTGCGCAAAACGGCGGCCGACGCGCTGGCCAATATAGGCGCGCGCGCCATACCCGAGCTTACCCGGGCGCTTATGAGCGATAACGAAGACGTAAAATACTGGAGCACCGTCGTTCTCGGCGCGATAGGCCGCGAAGCGCTTACGCCGCTTATCGAGGCTCTGCGCACCGACAACAAGGAAATAAGGTTTTTCGCGGCCGAGGCTCTCGGGAAAATAAAGGACCCGCAGGTAATTCCTTACCTGCTCGAGGCGCTGCGCGATAAATCCTGGCCCGTCAGAAAAAGCGCGGCCGACGCTCTGGAAGAAATCGGCGAAGCGGCCATAGGGCCTCTTATAAAAGCTCTCAAAAACGAAAATAACGATATTCGCTTCTGGACCAAGCGAATACTGCGCAATTTCGGCGACCTTGCCATCGTGCCTCTGGAGCATTATTTGCTCGAGGGCGACGACGATCTCAAAATATACGCGGCTTACGCGCTCGGTGAAATCAGAAACGAGCGTTCGCTCACTGTTTTAATGCACGCGCTTAACGACGGCAACGAATGGGTCCGCCGGTACGTGGTTTCGGCCCTGGCCGAAATAGGCAACGTAGAAGCCGTTCCGGCCATACTGGAATCGATGAAAAAAGAATCCGATGAAATGTGCCTTTTAAATATTAAAGTCATGAGAAAGTTCGGTAAACCAGCCGTAGCGGAGATTATCAAATATATCACTCCCGAAAACGACAGAATATCGTCTTACCTCGTTGGAATGCTCAAAACTTTCGGCGTGGAAGTTACCGGCGAGATAATAAACTCGGCCGATCTTTTTATCGAGTCGAAATACGCGTGCGAAAAGCTCGCCGCGCTTATAGAATCCTTCAGCGAGCCGGCCGGCGCTTTCATTAACGAATTCGCGGCCGCCAATCCCGACCGTCAGAAAGTGATATCGTTTTTAGCCGGAATCGCCCGCCAGACGCCTAAAACGCCTCCGGTTCCGCCCAGGATACAAAAAAGGTAACGTTAATAATAATCACGTTTTATTAAATTAGGCCAGCATTCGGCCGATAATAACTCCGCTGCGTATAAACTATGCGCAGCGGAGTTTTATATTTGAATAAAAAAGCAGGGTGAATTTCTTGAATCAGATTTATTACATATTCATAAGCCTCAGGCCCAAGCAGTGGGTCAAAAATTTCTTTATTTTTCTGCCGCTGCTGTTTTCCAAAAAAATACTCAACTTCGACGACTGCGCGGCAAGCGTAATGACATTTTTTATATTTTCTCTTTTTTCCGGCGCGGTTTATCTTTTTAACGATATCCTCGATTATCAGAAAGACCGCCTCCATCCCTATAAACGCTTGAGGCCCATAGCGGCGGGAAAACTTACCGTCACCGCAGCATGGTTCGCCTCGCTTTTCATCCTCGTAAGCGCCGTTTTAATGTCTTCTTTAGTAAGCATACATCTCACCAATATAGCGCTTGTATATTTTTCTCTTAATATAGCTTACTCGCTCAAGCTAAAAAAGGTGGTCATACTCGACGTGCTCTGCATAGCGGCCGGTTTCGTTCTGAGGGTCGTGGCGGGAAGCGTCGTGATAGCCGTAAAAGCTTCGCACTGGCTTTTGATGTGCGCGTTTTTAATATCCATATTCATAGGGTTCTGCAAAAGGCGCGCCGAGCTTACTTCGTTGAACGAAAACGCCAACAGCCACCGGGAAGTGCTCGAGCATTACAACACCGCTTTCCTCGATCAGATGATAGTCATATCCACTTCCACCACCGTCATGTCTTACGCCCTTTATACCATGTCGGAAGAGACCGTTCAGAAGTTCAGCACGGAAAACCTTATATATACCGTGCCGTTCGTGCTTTATGGAATATTCAGGTATTTGTATATAGTTTACAAGAAAAAATCGGGATTATCCCCTACCGAAGCTCTTTTGAGGGATTTCCCGATTATAATATGCGTGGCGGCATGGTTTGTTTTATCGGGCGCGATAATATTCCGGGTTATTTAGGCCGGACAAAAGCTTTTTTATTGCGGTAAATCCGCGCTAGTCGCCGTCCGTTAATATAAAACGCCACGGCATGTCTTTATATTCGCCGGCGTAGTCTATTCCGACGCGCTTATCGGTTTTAAAAAATATTTTTTCACGTGTTTTGCCCTCGACCCAGATTTTATCTTTTTTCGTTATATCCAGCCCGTTGAAGGTTTTATCTATGCCGAAGAAACGGCAGGTTCTGCCGGGGCCCCTGATTTCCGGCGCGCCGTTATCTTCGCCGCGGAGGCTTTTAACGCCTCTAATGAGCACGGCGCAAGCGGAGCCTTCTTTTTCAGTGACGAAATTCAGGCAGAAGTACATTCCGTAAATCATATATACATAAGCGCGGCCCGCCGGGCCGAACATTATTTCGGTCCTTTTGGTGCGGCCTTTGGACGCGTGGCAGGCGAGATCGCTCACTCCGCAGTAAGCTTCGGTCTCGATTATTTCGGCGCGCCTGACCGTTTCGCCGCGCTTTACGCAGATGACGCATCCGAGCAGTTCGCGCGCGACCGCGAGCGTGTCTTTTTCGTAAAATTTAGCGCTTAAGGCTTTTTTGTAACGCTTTATAGTGCTTTGCATATATGCGTCAGCTATTCGGCGGACTTGCGGCTGACCATGGTCGTGCTGGCCTGGTCAACGGGCATAAGCGACAGCTCGTTTATATTTACATGAGAAGGCCGTGTGGCGCAGAAAAGAATAACGTCTGCGATATCGGAAGCGGTAAGGGGCGTCATGTTTTCATAGACTTTTTTAGCGCGGCCGGAGTCGCCTCTGAAGCGCACTACGCTGAAATCGGTTTCTACCATGCCCGGATCTACCGAGCTGACCCGTATTTTTTTACCGCACAGATCGAGTCTGAGAGCGCGCGTGAAAGCGTTGACTGCATGCTTTGTGGCGCAGTATATGCTTCCGCCGGGATATACTTCGCGGCCGGCAACCGAGCCGAGGTTTATTATGTGGCCGGAATTTCTTTCGAGCATTCCGTCGAGAATAGTTCTGGCGCAGTAAAACGCGCCTTTAATGTTGGTGTCTATTACTGCGTCCCATTCGTCCATGTTCGATTCTTGAAATTTATCCACTCCGATGGCGAGCCCGGCGTTATTTATAAGTATGTCGATATTTTTCCAGGGGCTTTCGAGCGAAGCGACGACCTGCCTTACCATGTTTTTATCGCGGACATCCATGGTGCGGTATATTACATTTGAGTTATATTCTGTTTTGAGCCTTTCGGCGAGCACTTTCAGCCTCTGCTCGCGGCGGGCGGTCAGTATAAGGTCGGCCCCGGCCGATGCGAACGCGAGGGCGCACGCCTCGCCTATTCCGGCCGATGCGCCTGTTATAAATACTATTTTATTTTTAAGATTGTTCATTATTGTTTATCCTTTCTATATTTATGGCGGTAAGACCGCTTTGGTTTTAAATCAAAAACCTTTGCCTGACGGGCGATAAATAATTTTTTAAACATTTAAAATAAAAATCTTGATTTTTTCTTCAATATATTATATAATAACGAAGCAATTAATTCAAGTGTTTAATGAAAGGCGACGTTGATCACCGAAAATAAAGTTATAGCCTTGTGCGGCTTTATGTTCAGCGGAAAAACGAAAACGGCCGCTATTATAGCCGAAAAAAGCGGAATGGCTTTTTACGACGCGGACGAATTAATTCAAAAGCAAACGGGTCTTGAGATTTTTGATATTTTTAACCGGTCGGGCGAAGAAAGTTTTCGCGATTTAGAGCATAAGATTTTAAATGCGCTCCTGCCGGGGTTAAAAAACGCGGTTGTAGCTTTAGGCGGCGGCGCCGTCACTAGGGCGGAAACTCTCGAGCTTTTAAAAAAGCATGTTTTCCTTGTTTATTTAAAAGTCGGCTTCGATGAGATAAAATCCAGGATCGCCTCGGCCTCGGAAAAAGAAATAAAATCAAGGCCTCTGGCGGCCGAAAGAAATTTTGAAAAATTAAAAAAAATATACGATTCGAGGCTCGCGTTTTATGAAACCGCTCATATGAGCATAGTATGCGACGGGTTAACGCCTGAAGCCGCATCTGAAAAAATTATAGCAGCTCTCGAACTAAAAAAATAAAAAATTAAATTATTTTAAAATTTATCCGATAAATATATAAGAATCCACCTATGAAAGGAGTTGATAAGCTTGGCTGTTGAAGTAGGACAGATTGTTGAAGGGACTATCGAAGAGATAAAACCTTACGGCGCTTTCGTTAAATTAGAAAGCGGCGAAAAAGGTTTGATCCACGTTTCGGAAATCGCTAATACCTACGTTCAAAATGTTGCCGATCACCTCCAACTGAACTCTAAAGTTAAGGTAAAGGTAATTGCAAAGAAAGATCATAACAAAATCGATCTTTCGATCAAACAGGTAGACGAGAACGCCGCCGTAACCAAACACGAACCTTCCCACCACCACAATTCTGATTCAGAACCGCGCGAACGCGTCAGAAGTTTTGAAGAAAAACTCAGCTCGTTCTTAAAGGAAAGCTCCGAACGCAATTCTGAATTAAAGCGTCATAACGAAATGCGCAAGAAAAAAGGCGGAAAAAGAAGATAGTCATATCTAATAATATGGCTGATGTTACGCTGAATTTAAGTCAAAGCGATATTACGATCGTAAAATATCAAATCGATCGAAATGAAATAAGGTTCCTGAGCGTCTCCAGAAGGTGCAAATTCGCAAACCCTCTGGTAATCGCCCAGGACCCTTTTTTTACGCGCGGCATTTTATTTCCGACCATATACCACCTTTCGTGCCCGCGCCTGGTGAAGCTTATCTCGCATCTCGAGGCGTCGCCGTTTTTCAAAGAACTTAAAAATTCAATAAAATCAGATGCCGTCATGGGCGCAAAGTATCTGAATTTAATGAACGTTTACCGTCAAAATTTAAAGACGCATATCGATTTTCTTTATAAAAATACGGGCGAAGGCCCTCTCGTCAAAAATTACCATCTTATAGTCACATCCTCTTCAGGTTTTAAAAATTTTTCCGATAATAATATTAAGGAAGAAAGTAAAGCCGCAATTCCGCGCGAGCTGTATGAAAATCTTATAAAGTGCGGACTCGCCGGAAGCCGTGAAATTACGGCCGTTAAATGCCTTCATGCGTTATACGGATTTTTACTCGGCGTAAATTCCGGGGCTGAAGAAATAACTTTTTTCCGAAATATGATCGAAGATCAGATAAAAATTAAATACA
This sequence comes from bacterium, assembly GCA_029571125.1. GTDB lineage: Bacteria > Muiribacteriota > UBA9980 > UBA9980 > UBA9980 > UBA9980. The sequence goes on along the minus strand of JAKPTH010000709.1, from coordinate 4,632 downwards.
GCGAAGAGTTTAAAGATATTTTTATCCGATAACGAAACCTGACGGGGGAATCTATGCTAAGAGGCCTGTATACGGGCGCATCTGGAATGCTTATAAACGAAGTGCGCCAGAATATAACAGCCAACAACCTTGCCAATATCGATACGACCGGCTTCAAGAAAAGCGTGGCGGTTTTCTCGATGGAACCCGACAACGAAATTTATAGAGTCAACGACTTGAATAAGGTTTCCAAGCAAAAATTCAGCGATATTTCCAGATATATAGGCAACCTTGGAACCGGCGCGGTAGTTTCCGACGTATATTTGACTTCGGGCCAGCAGGGAAATATCAACGTAACCGACAACCAGTCGGATCTTGCGATAACCGGCGAAGGCTATTTCGCCGTGGAAACCAAAGAAGGCGTAAAATTCACGCGGGCCGGCAATTTCGCCGTTACAAGAGACGGCGAGCTCACCGATATGAACGGCAATTTCGTAATAGGCGCGAGCCCCGAAAGCCTCGCGGAACTTCCCCCCGGCGAAGGGCTTCTCGACGGGAAAGGCGCGATGAAAATAGCTTACGACAGAATAAGGCTGGACCCGAATCAAAAATTCAACGTAGGCGAGGAAGGAATTATTTTTCAAAACGGGCAGAACGTGTCCAAACTGCTTATAGTTAAATTTGATAAATCCAATTTTATAAATAAAAAAGGCGCGAACCTTCTCGAACCGCTGCCCGAAAATAAAGTGAGCGCGGCTTCGGAATATAAAATCGCGCAGGGCGCGCTCGAAGCTTCCAATGTCAACGCAGTATATGAAATGGTCAATATGATCGAGCTGCAGCGCGCATACGAACTTAATCAGAAAGTGATACTCACTCAGGACGAAATGCTGCAGAAGTCTATAAACTCTGTGGGAAGACTTAACGCTTAAAGAATGGAGAATAGAGAACAGTGAATAGTGCCGGACTTTTTTACAAAAAAGTAAATTTAAACGGCCGGAAAATCGCTCTTTAAATCATCAAAAATCATCAACTATTCTCTATTATCTGTAATCTGTTCTCTGAATTAACTTAAAGATTTATGTAAAATATATGAGAGTTTAATTTTAGCAATATAATCGACGGAGGTGAAATATGATAAACGCATTATGGATAGGCGCTACGGGCATGAACGCGCAGGAACTCAATATCAACGTGATATCCAACAACCTCGCCAATACCAGTACCACGGGCTTTAAAAAGTCCCGCGCCGAATTCCAGGATTTGATTTATTCGAATCTTAAAGCCGCCGGAGCTCCGCTCGCGCAGGGAACTTTAAATCCGATCGGCCTGGAAGCGGGGCACGGCGTTAAAAGCGTCGCCACGCAGAAAGTTTTTTCTCAGGGCGACATAGTCAATACCGATAACCCTCTCGACCTTGTTATCGAAGGAGACGGCTTTTTTCAGGTCCTGATGCCGGACGGCAGTTTCGGATATACCCGCAACGGCGAATTCCGCAAAGACCGCGACGGCGTTCTGGTGACCGCCTCGGGCTACAGGCTCCAGCCTGAAATAACGATACCGCCCGAAGCCACCAATATAACTATAGGCAGCGACGGACAGATATCGGCGACGATAAACGGGACCACCCAGCAGCTGGGGCAGCAGATCCTTATAGCCCGTTTCCCCAATGCGCAGGGGCTTTTTTCGAAGGGAAACAATATTTATAAGGAAACCGAAGCTTCCGGCGCGCCCATCGGGCCCGGAGTTCCGGGCCTTGAAAACCGCGGCGAGATACTTTCAAATTATCTTGAAAGCAGCAACGTTAAAGCCGTCGAAGAAATCGTCAAAATGATCATCGCTCAGCGCGCGTATGAAATGAATTCAAAATCCATCCAGACGTCCGACCAGATGCTCCAGGTGGCAGGCACGCTCAAGCGATAAGCGATGAACGCCTGAAATAAATCTACATAAAAACCTCCGCCGTAAAAAGCGGAGGTTTTTATTTTTTTCGCCCGGCGGATGATATAAAAAAATCTTTATTTACTTTTCAGCGGTCTTTTTGATATAATACGCGGGACGTTAATGGCGGTTTATACGCCTGCGGCGTTTAATGCCGCTAGAAAATCAATTGTAAAGCAAAGGGCCGGGAATGATAAATGAACTCTAATCAGCCTGAATTGAGCGCGCTCGGCATGCCGGCCGAAAAAGGCCGCTGGGGACTTATAGCCATCGGCGCAGTAATATTTTTCTTTATAGGCACCATCTATTCGTGGAGCGTCTTCCGCGGCCCCATACAAAAAATCTTCGGCTGCAGCGCAACGGCCGCCGGAGCGCCTTATATGCTCTTTTTCGCGGTCCAGGCCTTCTTAATGCCTTTTATCGGGCCCTACGTGGACAGATTCAATCCCGGCCGCGTAATTCTCGCCAACGGCACGCTTATGAGTTTTGGACTGATCCTGGCTTCGTATTCGTCTAATATTTACGAATTTACGGCCGCGTTCAGCTTCGTATTCGGCCTCGGCGCCACGGCGGTTTACGCCGCGCCCATAGCCCTTGCGTCGAAATGGTTCGTGGACAAAAAGGGTTTCGCCATAGGCCTCACTCTTTTCGGAATGGGACTGGCGCCGCTCGTAATGGCGCCTGCCGCAGTCAAACTGATAGCGCTTTACGGAGTGCTCGAAACGCTTCGTATTCTTGGCGCGATAATTTTCGCCGTGATCCTGCTTTTATTTTATCCCATAAAATTTCCGCCTCCCGGTTACGTCCCGGCGGGCTGGGTTCAGCAGGAGGCTTCTGCTGCCGCTGATTCCATCGAATATCCACGCGGGCTTATGCTCAGGTCGGCTTCTTTTTACGGCCTATGGTTCTGCTTTATGACCGCCTCGGCTTGCGGCCTCATGGTTATAGGCATAACGCACCAGGTGGCGGTGGAAATGTATAAAATAAGCGAAGCTTCGGCGGCTTTCGCCATAAGCGTTTTCGCGTTTTTTAACGCTCTGGGCCGCCCTTTCTGGGGGCTGGTGATCGACAGGCTGAACCCTAAAATAACGGCCTATGTTACCTTCGGCTTAATGGGAGCCGCTTCGCTCGCTCTCGCCCGCGGCACCGCGCAGAACGCTTTCATTTTTTACGCCGCGGTCCCGCTTGTATGGTTCTGTTACGGCGGCTGGCTTTCGATCGCGCCTTCGCTCACGGCCAATTTTTTCGGCGTTAAAAATTCAAGCCGGAATTACGGCGTCGTATTCACCGCTTTCGGCGCCGGGGCGATCATCGGCAATTTGCTTGCCGGAAGGGTCAAAGACTTTTACGGAAGCTATTCGCCCGCTTTTTATATAATGGCGGCGTGCTCTCTGGCAGGAATCGTAGCGGCTTCGCTGTCGCTGGCCCGGCCTCGCAACGGCCGGATCTGAAATCACATATATGCCGAACGCGTAAAAAAAGCCCGATAATTTTCAATGCATCTTGACAAACTGAAAGTATAATGATAAAATAAAAAAGTTTTATAGCCCCTTTAGCGGGAAAGCTCTGAAGATAATCAATATTAAAAATATCTGGAGGTCTTGTAATGTCTAAACATTTCAATTTCAAAAAAGTGATGGCCCTTATCGTGGTAATGTTCGCTATGGCTATTTTCAATGGATGCGGCGGCGGCTCTTCGAGCGCGGTCGTAAACGAGCAGGTTCCGCTTTCCGGTTCCAACACCGTAATAGCCGACTCGGTTAAAGTTGAAAAAACCGGCGATACGGTCACAGTTAACTATCAGACATCGTCGCCCGTAAAAAAGGCGTATGTGGTAACTTCCGATTTTTCTTTCAATAACGCTCCGCTCTGGTCGGAATTTAACGAAGTTAAATCCGAAGACGGATTAAAGCATACCGCCACTTTTAAAACCGCCAAAAAGACGAGCTTCATGATTTACGCCAGCCCGCAGGATAAATTCGACAACGGCGGCAAAGGCATCGAAATTAAATAGCTGATATATTTGCCGGCGGAGTATTTATTTTTCGCCGCCGGCGGCCGAATTCAATAATTATCGTATTTTTAATTATATATTATCAAGCAGTCGGCCGAAAAAGGCGAGCATAACGCTCGCCTTTTTTATTAAGCCGTGGAACGTGAATTTTAATATGATTTTTGTCATAAAAATATTACCTGACTTAAGGAGTGTATATGCTTAAAAGAATGCTTTTGATACTCGCCGTTTTATTGATTTTTTCGTCGCAGGCTTCAGCCCAGACTACGTCGCAGCTGTTAACTTTAAAACCCGGCTTTAATTTTATCAGCTTTACCGTTACCATATCCATAACCCCTCAGCAGTTGAAACAGTTCAGCTCTTACGTAGAAGACGTTTACCTCTACAGCGCCGCCGCCGGAAGCTTTTTAAGCGTAAACGAAGGCACGCTCACCACCATAGCCGCAGGCAAAGGATATATAATTAAAAGCGCTTCCACGCAAACGCTTTCATTGACCATTCCAGGTTCCCTTTTATCTAACGTGAATAATATAAACCTGAAAACCGGCTTCAATCTGGTCGGTTTTTCTAAGGTGTCAGCCCCGACTAAATTCTCGGAATTGATGAACGCCCATTCGGTTATAAAGGGCGTTTATAAATGGACGGCGGCCGCCGGAAGTTTTATCGCGGTGGTCCGTAACGAATCAGGCGTGCCGGTT
>JAKPTH010000703.1 GCA_029571125.1 bacterium | reverse complement strand
CACAGCACGTCCGTAGGCGATTTGATCTCGAGCACCTTCAGTTCGAAAAGCCCGTCGTCGAGAAGGATTCTGGAACCCGGCTTCACATCGGAAGGAAGGTTTTTATATATAGTGGGGATGATCGCCGGTCCGAAGCGGTTTTCGGCGGTTGTGACGGTGACCTCGCTCGATGTCGTCAGCTCGATCGGCTTGGAATCGGGAAGCTTGCTGACCCTTATTTTTGGGCCCTGCAGATCGGCCAGTATGGCTACGTTGAGCGAAAGCTCCTTTGCCGCCTGCCTTATCAGATTTATATTTGAAAGATGCGTTTCATGGCTGCCGTGTGAAAAATTAAGCCTTGCCACGTCCATCCCGGCTTTCATGAGCTGTTTTACCGTATCAATATTGCATGACGCCGGACCGATGGTGCATATGATCTTAGTTAAATTAAACATCGAAATCTCCTTAAAAATTTATCTGGCGATAAAAACTAATAAGACATAATTGATATTATATCAAATAAGCGGAATTATTTCAATTTAAATTTAACAATTAAGGTTTAAATAAATTATCCGATATGTAAGGTGATGAAGAAGATTATTTTATCTTTTATAACCACGACTTTAATATTCATAATGACGCTTAAAATTTCATGGCCCAGCCAGGAGCCGTTTTTGAATTTATCGAGCGACGACAGCGAAGTGCTTACGATGTATTACGGCGGCATGCACGAAACCGCTCTCGCGAGGCTGGAAACGCTTATCCGGCAGAAGCCCGAACGGCTCGACCTGATATTGATGAAAGGCCACGTGCTCCGTCAGCTCGGCGATTCGCCCGCGGCCGCCGGCGCCTACAGCCAGGCGGTAAACAGGGACCCGCAGAATTTTACGGCGAATTATTATTACGCGCTTTCGAGCTATATGAGCGGAGAATTCAAGGACGCCCTTCGCGCTCTGGAATCTTTTATGAAAGTAAACCGCGAAAAAAATATAGACCACGAAAGAAGCTTGTTTTTATTAAAAGGCATGAGCGAGATCGAAACTAAAAAATACAGCCAGGCGGCCGACACCTTCGCTAAATTAAACGAACTGTATCCCAATTTTTCGCCTTATCTCCACTGGCTGGCGCGTTCTTATGAAAAGGCCGGCGAAATGTCTAAAGCCCGCGACGCGTATTTAAGCGCTTATAAAAACGACACTTCCAATTTTGAAATATTATTCGACGCGGCCCCGCTGCTTCTCAAAAGCGGCGATATCGAAAACGCTTATAAATATTATAAAAAAATATATGAAAAGCTGAAAAGCGATTATGAGATAAAAAAGATTTATAACGAGCTCGCCGCCATTTACAAAAATCTTATGGCCGAAAAGCCGCGCGCCAAAACTTATAAACCCGTCGAGCCGAGGAAAACCACTCCGCTGAATATCGCGGATAAGGCGGCCGAGGAAGTTTCTGTCGGCCTGAGCACTGACGATAAAGGCGAGCCCCTCGGCGTTTCTTCGGTAAAACTTAAAGCATCGGGCAAATTCGCTATTTATAAAGACGCGGGGCGCCGCCTCTTGTTTACCGGCAACGATTCCAATATCAATGAAAATGAATATGAACTATATTTCAAGAAAAAATCTTTCTGTATCAAAAACCTCGGAAGCGGAAAAACTTTTGATCTCGGAAGCGCCGACCTTTATTTAAAGCCGCTCGACGCTAACGATACGGTTTTATTCCGCGGAATAAAAGTCGGCGCGGCGAGCTCCTGGGAATCTTCGGAAGCCCGCTACTACAGGGGCGCATTTAAATTCGTCCGCAATAAAAACGATTTTTATATAATAAATAAAATCGGGCTGGAAAAATATCTTCTTTCGGTACTTCCGTCCGAAATGCCTGCGAACTTTCCCTCGGAAGCCCTCATGGCTCAGGCGATATGCGCGCGTTCAGAAGCGCTTTACAAGAAAAACGCAATCAAACGCCATTCCAAATTCGGATACGACCTCTGCGACGATCAGCACTGCCAGATGTATCGCGGCGTTTCCTGGGAGCAGCCGGGCGCGAGCGAAGCGGTCGTTAAAACCGCCGGCAAGGTCGTCACTTATAACCGGAAGGTATGCGACGCTATATATTCGGATAACTGCGGCGGCTATACGCAATCCAGCTCCGATATAACCGGCTGGGGAGATATAAAATATCTCAGCGCGGCCAGCAATTTAAGAAGCGGCGGCAACGGCTATAACGTTTTTAATCCACTGTTCCTGGAGCAATTCGTGAGCTCGGCCGGCGATACTTATTGCCGCGCGGAGGGAAATATTAAAAATTACCAGTCGAGATGGATACGCAGAATCGACGCCAAAACCATTAACGAGTCGCTTAAAGGCCTTGAAATCGGCGAAATATTAAGGATAATTCCCCGCAGAAGGTCTTTTTCAGGACACATAGATTCGATAGAGATAATCGGGACCAAAGGCAGTAAAACCATTAAAAACGAGTTGAAAATAAGAAAACTCTTCGCCTATTCGCCGCTGCGCTCTTCAAAATTTATAGTTGAAACGGCATGCGATAAAAAAGGCCGCCCGAGGTTTTTCATGTTTATCGGCGCAGGGTTCGGCCACGGCGTAGGCATGTGCCAGAGCGGCGCATATGGAATGGCGCGCGACGGAAAAAAACACGACCACATAATAAACCATTACTTTAAGGGCGCTCAGATATCCAGTCTTTATTGATTTAATCGGTCACGATGCGCGGCAGCGATTCGTTGATGCGCGTCACCACTTCGTAATTTATCGTCCCTATTTTGGATGCGAGAGTTTCGGCGCTTATGGCGTCGTCTTCCGCCGCGCCCAGAAGCAGCACTTCGTCTTCGGGCCTTACGCCCTCTATATTGGTTACGTCCACTATGAACATATTCATGCATATTCTTCCGAGCACGGGCGCGCGCCTGCCTCTGATAATAACGTAGCCGCTGTTGGAAAGCTTGCGGTCATAGCCGTCGTAATAGCCCGTCGGAATGATTGCGATGCGGCTGTTTTGCGTAACGAAATCCGAGCAGCCGTAGCCGATATATGAATTCGCCTCGACGCTTTTGACCTGCGCGACTATGGATTTCCATTTCATGACCGGCGTGAGGTTGAAATCGCCTATTTTTCTTTCGTACGCCGAAATCTTGGTTTCCTTTGAAGGCCAGAGGCCGTAAAGCCCGATGCCGAGCCTTATCATTTCGAAGTGCACGTTGTCGAATAATATGGCGGCCGCCGTGCAGGCCGTATGCCTGTATTTTACCGCCACCTCCGCCGCCTGGAAAAGCTCGTATGCCTGCTGGAAATTTTCGAGCTGGCGCCTCGCGTAGCTGTGCTCGGTGGTGTCTTCTATATTGGCGTAGTGAGTTGAAATGCCCTCGATTTCGATATTTTTTTTGCTTTTGACCAGTTTTATGAAGTCGGGAAGGTCCTGCGGCGAGACGCCCTGACGGTTAAGGCCGGTTTCTATTTTTATATGCGCCCTGGCGTTTTTTTTGTACTTGGCGGCGGTTTCCTGAAGGCGGTTTATAGTTTCGGCGTTATACGCGACGATCGAGATATCATGGTTGACGGCGTCCTTTAAATTGGCGAGCGGAGTATAGCCGAGCGCCAGTATGGGCGTTTTGATCTTTATGTTCCTGAGCCTGACGGCTTCGTCGAGATTGTTCACTCCGAAAAAATCGACGCCGTGTTCCGCGGCTATTTTTGCTACTTCTAAAAGACCGTGCCCGTAAGCGTTAGCTTTTACCACCGCCATTATCTTCACTTTTGGATTAAGGCGCGCACGCATGGAATCTATATTGCCGGTAAGCGCTTTTTTTGAAATTTCAACCCAGCAGGTTTTGTCGATGGACATTTGATTTCTCCGTTCTGATTTTGATTTTTTTGCTCAGTCGAGCGAAAGAAAGCCTATTGAATCGCAGTAATCGTTAGCTCGGCTGTATGTTAAAACGACTTTATACTTCGAATCGTGCCTTATGCATTCGAAATCGCCTATGACCCTGAGCGCGGCTATCTGTGTGAGCGATTTATTGACCGTACGGTATGCGTATAAGGCCGTAGATTCGGGGGCGGTGCTTCCGGCGGCATAGTGGCAGACCTTGAATAAGACGACCCTTCCGTCGAAACTGAACTTCGCTCCGCTTATGACGCCGTTTCCGAAGTTATAGAAAAATGAATCGTATTCGTTATTGCCTGCGACGTCGTACACGCGGAATTTTTTTTCGGCCGTATCGTAAAAAAAGGCGACGGGCTTTGATGCGCTTGACGAGAGCGCCGCAGCCGGTCCGAATTTATCGTTTATGATATTTTTATGGATTTGCAGAATTTTTGCGGCGGGTTGCTTTCCTGCCGCTTTGCCGATGATTTCGACTCTGGCTTCACCGCCGTTATCGGCCGTGAGCTTGTTATAGCTTCCTTCGCGGAATTTGCCGGAGCGCAGCACAAGCGCTTCAGACGTTTCTTCGTCCGAGCCGGCGAATTTATCCGCGAGGCCGATAGCCGAAGGCGGAGAGAAGGTCCAGCGTTTGAAATCCGACTTGTTTTTTAAAAACACGTCGGGGGAGTAGCTGATTAAAAAAGAAGGCCTGGAGGCGTCCAGCAGGCTGAAATCGAATATGGCGCCGGTGAAGTTGGACAATTTTGAAAACTTGAAGTTATAATCCATGCAGTATATGTTTACGTTGCCATCGCCGGGCCCCATGAGAAGATATACGAATTTGTCCGCGGCGGAGATGTTTTCGGTTTTGGACAGTATCATTTTTTTATATACCATGCTGCCGGAAACGGCATAGCGTGAAGGGCAGTCGAATTCGTTAACCGAGTCTTCGCTGATTGATAACGACGAAAGAAGCGCACCCTGAGTGTTTATAACCGCGTTAGGCGCGAGTATATTGGTTTCGCCGGCGGTTATGGCGTCTGAGACGCGGAAGCCCATGAGGGCCCTGGCGTTTTCCACGAATATATGGTTTCCGTAATAAAAAGCGCCTTGGGGCCTGGAGCCGAGAGGCGCCCTGTAAAGAGGAAAGGCGCGGCCGCGAAAAAGCGCCTGGCAGGAAAAAACATATAAATGCCAGTCGGACGCGATTACCGAGTGATATCTTTTTTTATTTATTTCTAAAGGAATGCTGAATATTATCTTTCCGTCGCATACCATGTTTTTGTGAAAAGAAGCGAAAGCTTTTTCCCCGGCGCCTGCGGTTTCGCAAAGCTTGACCGGTGACTGAGGCCCCATGCCGCCTATTTCACAGGCGCCGTCGGCGAGCTGTATTTTATAGCGAAGCATTTTACCGCCCGGGTTAAGGGAGTCGAAATATAAGTAATAATCGTCGGCCTTCATGGAGCCTTTGACTATGTCTACGCCGCGGCGGTCAATTGAAAAACGCTGCGTGACGAATACCTCGCCCGCGCCGGGCGCGCGCTGCGCAAAAGCATCGTCAAGGCTTGAAACTGTGAAAAAAACCAGAAAAAAAACTATGACTTTTAAATGAATTGATTTCATCGATAATGTACACCAACCGTCGTTATATTTATTGTTAATTAAACCATACAGGGATTTATTTTTTGCGCGCGAGTATGACTCCGCTTACCGGCGGAACCGAGTAATCGCCTTTTGCGCTTGAAACGCCGGTTAGCGAAACTTCGGCGCCGTTGCATAAAACTTTCCATTCTTTATCGTCGGGAAGGGCGAATTTGATCCAGTTGTTCTGATCGCCGTTCAAAAGCACTATTACGTCGTTTTCTTTGCCGAAAAGTTGATATCCGAGGCCGTTATTGTTTTCTACCAGCATCCACTTGATGTCTTTGTCGGTGAGCGGACGGTCGTTTCTGAACTGCGGATATGCGTGCCTGATTTTAACGAGGCCGGCGAAAAAGTCGAACGCTTTTTTATTTTTGGCCTTGAGCGACCAGTCTATATGGTTGATTTCATTATCCTGATCGTAAGAGTTGTCGTTGCCGAACTTGGTTTTTAAAAATTCCTGGCCCTCGTGAAGCATTGGAATGCCCTGCGATGTGAGGGTTATTAATCCGGCAAGCATGGCTATCTTCTGGTTTCCGCCGCAGGCGTCCATCATGGTGGCGTTGTCGTGGCATTCTACGAAATTTACGGTTTCCGTGGGTTTGGCGGCCCACCAGTAGCAGGTGCCGCAGATAAGCGTCATCATATTGTCGCGGTTGGCGCGGCCGGATGCGAAATTTCTCACGTTGTTTTTGAAGTCGTCGTTCCATTTGGCCCAGCGGGTATTACGGAAATCGCCTTTCGACCACTGATTGCGGTTCCAGTCGGCGGCCCACGGCTCGGCTATCAATACCACGTTTTTAGGAAGCGTGTCGTTTATGGCTGTCATCGTTTCTTTGTCTATAATGGTGGCCAGATCGAAGCGGAAACCGTCCACTTTATATTCCTTCACCCAGTGCATGAGCGTTTCCAGCACATAACGGCGGCCCATCTGGCTGTCGGTGCGGAACTCGTTGCCGCAGCCCGTTCCGTTCCAGTAGAAATCGGGATTGTCGCAAAGCCTGTAATATTCACGGTTGTCGATTCCCTTGAAGTTGAAAGCGGGGCCCTGTTCGTTGCCTTCGGCCGTATGATTGTACACTACGTCTAAAATTACGGCTATGCCGTTTTCGTGAAGGCCGTCGATAAGCTTTTTGAGCTCTGTCACCTGGCGGCCGTCCGAAGCGGTTGCGTAAGAGGATTCGGGTGCCATGAAATGCGTGGTCATATAGCCCCAGTAGTTAACGCCGGACGGAGCGGCTTTGTTGTCGAATTCGTGAACCGGTAAAAGTTCTACGGCGTTTACGCCGAGAGCTTTGAGGTTGCCGAGGATTTTTTCGGAGTCGGCGCCTTCGAGGAGGCCGAGATATTTTCCGCGCTTATCGGCGCTTACGCCGGCGGATGCGTGGGAGGTGTAGCTCTTTATATGCATTTCATATACTACCAGATCTTTAGCGGCAGGGGTTTTGAAACCCGGTTCTTTCCATTTGTATGCGTCGCCGACTACCACGCTTTTGCCGTAGCTTCCGTCGTTGGCGTATGCGTAAGGGTCGGAAAGAAGATGCTTCGGATTGAATCTTTCGCCTTTGCCGGCGGGGCCGTCTACGTAGTAGCCGTAATATTTGCCGGTTAAATTCTGATTGAAAGCCAGATACCACATGCCTTCGGCGGTCTTTTTCATTTCGTATTCCTTGCCGGTTTTCGCTTCGGCGGAATCGAAGAGCGCAAGCTTGACCGAAGTGGCGCGGGGAGCGTTAAGGGCGAACGTGGTTGTTCCGGTTTCCGGATAAAAATTGGCGCCCTGCTTTAATTTTGACGCGGCTTTCGGCTGGCTTTTAACGCCGGCTGGCGAGCTGACCGTCACGTTTCTTGATATGGACTCTACGCCGCTTCTTGCAAGCGTATTTTTTTGAGAAGATAATTTGCGGGTCAGTTCGGCTGCTTTCTGCGAAACCGCCATTAATTCCTGCTGATCCTGGGACTGCGTCATGAGGAATTTGGTTTTGTCGTTTAACATTTTGATGGTTTTGACTGACGCGAGAACGTAAGGCAGCTTTTGATTGGCGGCGGCGAACGACGCGGCCGATTCCAGAACGTAATCTATCTGCTGAGCATTATTTACCGAGTCTATGAAAGAGCGTATTTCACTGAGGCTCACGTCTTCTAAGCGGCTGAAAACCGCGTCGGACAGAACTTGAATGTCGGCGGCGTCGCCGCTCGAAAGAAGGTTGTTAGAAGATTGCGAAATGTCGCGGGCGAGATTGTCGAGCGCCCTTGTAAGGCCGTCTGATTGCTGCTGGGCGGACGCGTAAGAGAATGTGAAAAAGGAGAGGACCGATATCAAAAGAAGGGCTAAAAACCTTTTGCATACTAAATTCTTCATAGACATTACCCCCGTATATTTAATTAATTTTAGCTTTGTTAATTTGCCTGAAGATTAATTGTATTAAAAATCTTACATCAATTATACAATACAAACTTGAAGTTGTAAACATTTAAAGTAAAAAATATCAATAAATATTGACAAAAGATTAAAAGTTTGATATATTCACGACATTAAAATTAAAAAAAGGGTATTATATTTTAGTAAAAAAATAAAATATAAAATTTGAAGGGAGAAATTTTTTCAATGAACCAGGGGTCAATTTTTTTCTCAAAAAACAACATTATCGTTAAAGTAGTTATCTGGTCGGTAGTAGCGGCTTTCGTTCTATCGATCTTCATCTTCGCCGGCACCTTCCACCTTAACCAGCAACAGCAGCAGGCCGTCGAGGACCTTAAAAACCTCAACAAAAAGAAAGTTTCCGACAGCGATTATAAAAAAGTCCTCGCGAGCGTCAAATTTTCGACCGACGAAGTAATCGACGTCACAGCCGGCGACTTTTACGACATACTCCACCGTCAGGACGAGCAGTTCCGCAAATTCTACTCAACCAAGAAACAGCGCGAAGAGCTCCTTAATCAGATCGTCGAAGTAAAAATAATGGAAAATAAATCCAAGAGAATAATCCCGACTCCAGCCGACTACGACGAAGAAATAAACAAGATATTCCCTTCCAAACAGCAGATGGAAGAATATATGAAAAATAGCGGCATGACCCGCGAAATACTCGAAGAACGTCTGCGCCCCCAGGTGCAGGAAAAACTTCTCAAACGCCAGCTCGCGAAACCCCGCGAAATAGCCGAAGAGCTCCTCAACAAATATTACGAAGAGAATAAAAAAGAATTCGTCGAAAAACAGACGCTTCCCGGCGAATCCAAAGAAACCGAAGTCCAGAAGTCTTTTGCCGACGTTAAAGAAATTATACGCGCTAAACTTCTCAAAGAAGTATCGGACGCGGATATCCAGAAATATTACGAAGAGCACAAAGGCCGCTATAAAAACCCCCTCACAATGGATTTAGCTCATCTGTTCATTAAATCGGATTCCGAAGCTATAAAAAAATCTATAAATCCTACAGACGAAGAGCTTAAGAAATATCATTCCGAAAACAAAGACAAATACAAAACGCCCCGCACTTTCGAAGTTAAAGCTATCGTAAAACCATACGACAACAAAGAGCTTCGTGATGCGGTTACGGTTTCTGAAACCGAAGCGGTAGAATTTTACGGCAAAAATAACGCAAAATTTACCACAAGAGCTCATTTAGACCTTAAGAGCATACTCGTAGATCCTAAGTCGAAAGCGCGCGTCGAGGCCTTAAAACCTACCGATGAAGAGCTTCTCGCATTCTACAACCAGACCGACGAAGTAAAAGCCTCGCATATCCTCGTAAAAGACGAAACTCACGCTATCGAACTTAAAAAGAAGATCGACGGCGGCGCTAATTTCGAAGAACTCGCGAAATCCGATTCCACCTGCCCTTCAAAAGATAAAGGCGGCGACCTCGGATTCTTCAAGCGCGATATGATGGTAAAACCTTTTTCGGACGCTGCGTTCGCGCTTAAAATAGGCGAAATCACAGGCCCCGTAAAGAGCGATTTCGGCTACCATATAATTAAATCCACCGATCAGAAAACCGCTTATGCAAAACCTTTCGCTGAAGTAAAAGAAGAAGTTAAAAAAACATATATCGAGAAAAAACTCGACGAACAGGCTAAAACTATCGCAGAAGACGTAGTTAAAAAGATAAAGGCCGGCGAAAGCTTCGCCGAACTCGCGGCTAAATACTCCGACGGCGCTTCAAAAAGCAACGGCGGCGTTTTAGGAACCATCTATCAGGACAACAAAGAACCTATCGAAAATATCGAAAAACTCACGGGCGAAGTCGCCATGAACGGCCGCGTTCTCGATAACATATTATACACGGCTTTCGCGCTCAATAGCGACACCACGCCTTCCGAAGTAATAAAAACCCCTCTCGGCTTCCACGTAGTAATGGCTTCCAACAAAGTCGATTCCAGACTCAAACCTTACGAAGAATGCAAAGCCGAAGTTATCGAAGAATTCAAAAAAGAAGCGGCTAAAGCCAAAGTCGAAGAAATAATGAACGAAGCCTATTCCAAACTTACAAAAGGCGGATTCAAGTTCGAAGAGATCCAGGCTAAATATTCCGACGGTCCTTCGGCAAAATCAGGCGAAGTTTGCGGAAAAATATATCTGGGCGAGGTTCCGAAAAATTACGACAAATCGAAATTCGCCGGCGAAATAATTAAAAAAGCCGAAGACGAAATACCCGCCGAAGTTACCTCGGCGCTCGCTAAACTTACATTCGAAGGCCAGTGCAGCGAAGTTATAAAACTCCCGTGGGCCGCGGTTATATTAAAAGCCGAAAAAATATACGAACCTTCGTTTAAAACGTTTGAAGACGCCAAAGACGCTCTTAAGACCGCTTACGTAAGCCAGAAAACCGAAGAGTTAATCAAGAAAACGCTCACCGATGCCAGAGATAAAGCCGTTAAAGGCGAAGACTTCGGCGCGCTGGCAAAAAGCGTTTCCGAAGGCGCTACAAAAGATAAAGCCGGCGAAATCGGCCTTATCGTTAAAGGCGAAGGCTTTAAAGACAAAGCGGCCGCCGATAAATATAAAGGCGAAGTAAGCATGCCGTGGGGCACCATGATCGATCCCGCCATAGAAGAAGCGGTATTCGAACTTGAAAAAGGCGCATATTCAGATGTAATCAAATCGTCTTTCGGCTTCCATGTATTTAAAGTTAAAGATAGAATAGCCGACAGCTACAAAGATTTGAGCGAAGTAAAGGATAAAATCAAAGAAACCCTTTCCAGAAGCGCGCTCGTTACCGACGAAGAAATCAAGACATATTACGAACAGCATAAATCTGAATACACCACCCAGGAACGCGCTAAAGTCAGAATCATAGTCGTTCCGACCGAAGCAGAAGCCGAAAAAATACATACTGAACTGACCAAAAATAAAAAAGATTTCGCTGAACTCGCAACTCAGTTCTCTAAAGACGTCGCCACCAAAACAAAAGGCGGAGATATGGGCTTTATAACCCGCGGCCAGGTCAACCAGGCCCTCGAAAACGCCGCATTCAGCCTTGGTATCGGCGCGGTTTCCAGCGTTTTCAAAACGCCGGCCGGTTACAACATAATACAGGTGACCGAAAAAGAAGCCGCTAAAACCGCTTCGATCGAAGAAAAACGCGAAGAAATCAAACAGATACTTTCCTCGCCTAAAGAAAACGAAATCTACAAAGAATACATGAGCGAACTTCGCAACTCGCTCGACGTGGGCTATAAGAAAGAAAATTTCGAACTGCTCACCAAGTATGAATAATCAAAAATAAAAAACGGCAGTTATTAGAGGCACGGCATGCCGTGCCTCTAATATTATCCGGAAATTAAAAAAGGAACGGTTTAAATGCGTCTGGATAAATTTTTAAAATTATATAGAATAATTAAAAGGCGCACGCTCGCTCAGCAGGCCTGCGACGACGGATTCGTGCTGGTCAACGGCCGTCCGGCGAAGTCGGGGAAAGAGCTTTCTCAAAACGACGAAGTGACGGTTAATTTCACTCAGGCCGGCAACCGCGTCCGGGTAAAAATACTCAGGCTGCGCGAAGGAAACGTCGTATCGCCTGAAGATATCAGCGTCACCGAAGAAAAACTGCAATAGTAATTCTCCGCTTCCAGTCCCGCGGATGCGGCCGCTTAATAGTAAAGAAATAAACGCAGATGACATATCCTTCTTCAATTATTAATGTAATAAAAGAATTCGATATAACAGCCGACAAAAAGTACGGGCAGTGCTTTCTGATCGATAATAACGCGCTGGACAAAATCGCGGATTCAGCTCAAATCCGCGGCGATGAGCTGGTTATCGAAATCGGCTCCGGGCCGGGCAATTTAACCGCACGGCTTTGCTCGCGAGCGAGTTACGTTGTAGCTTTTGAAACCGATATAAACCTTTTTAAAATATACGACAAATATTTCAAAGGCTTGAACGTTTCGTTCAACCGGATGGATTTTTTAAAGGCCGACCTCGATAAAATCATTTCAGCCGCGGCCGTCGATAATAACCTTAAATTCTCATCGGTAAGGGTCGTCGCGAATATCCCTTATTACATAACGTCTCAAATTATCGAGAAACTGCTTTACTCCAATATAGCCTTCAGCGGCATCTACCTTCTCATTCAGCGCGACGTGGCCGACAGGATCGCCTCGCAGCCCGGGTGCGGAGAATACGGCATTTTAAGCGTCGCATGCGCCCTTAAATCACGAGTTTCAATAATCAGAAAGGTCCCCGGAACCTGTTTTTATCCGGTGCCGGAAGTGGAGTCGGCGCTCGTTAAGCTCGAACCGTTCGACAGATTTTCAGGCGCCGCGTTTAATGAAGAGATTTTTTTCGCGATAGTAAAGTCCGCTTTCAATCAAAGGCGTAAAGTCGCCGTCAGCGCCGTCGCTAACAATATAGCGCGCATCGGAGAAATTAACCGCTATGATGGAGGATTTCTTGAATTTTTAAAGGCGCGGCCGCTTAAAACAGATATTTCGAATATATTTGAAAAACTGAGCATTTCAAAGCTGGCGCGCGCGGAAGAAATATCTTGCGAAGGCTATATATCCATCGCCCGCGAACTTGAAGCGCTTTGGGCTTCGAACGGCCCCGGTAAAAGCTCTTAAAAAAGCCGCTTGTAATTCGCTGTGATATCTGGTAAAATATTGTGCCGGGCCAAATGAAGTTATTCGTTTTTCCGGGCGGTTAAACTGTTTTAAAATACAAAAACTTCAGGAATGGAGAGTTGTTTTGTTAAAAGATACTAAAAAAATCCATATAGCCGGTGAAAGTTTTATCGGCGGCGGCTCGAATTTTTGTGTGATCGCCGGGCCCTGCGTTATCGAAAATATAGACATGCTTCATAAAACCTGCTCTTTTTTAAAAGACGAAACCGCCAGGCGCGGCTTTAGCTACGTATTTAAAACTTCGTACGACAAGGCCAACCGCACTTCCCTCAAAGGATACCGCGGCCCCGGCCTTAAAGACGGCCTTAAAATGATAGATGAAATCAAAAGGACTTATAACGTGCCCGTGCTCGTCGACGTTCACGAAAGCTCGCATGTGCCTTTCGCCGCCGAAGTGGCCGATATCCTCCAGATTCCAGCGTTTTTATGCAGGCAGACTGATTTTATCAGAGACGTGGCTTCCAGCGGAAAGTGCGTCAATATAAAAAAAGGACAGTTCGTCGCGCCGGGCGATGTGCGCTATATAGCCGACAAGATACTCGATGCCGGAAATTCCCGTATAATCCTTACCGAGCGAGGCTTCGCATTCGGCTACAACAACCTTGTATTCGATCCGCGCGCGCTTTATATAATGAGAAAAACCGGATTTCCCGTCGTATTCGACGCCACCCATTGCGTTCAGATGCCTTCGGCCTCCGGCGGCGCGTCCGGCGGAGTCAGAGAGCTCGTTCTGCCTTACGCGCGTTCCGCTTATGCCATGGGAATCGACGGGCTTTTTCTGGAAGTGCACGAAAATCCCGACGCGGCGCTTTGCGACGGGCCCAATATGCTCGATTTCAAGCTTTTTTGCTCGCTGATGGACCAGCTCGGCGATCTGGGCACGGCCGTTTACGATAAAATATAAACGCCGCTGGAATAAATGGAAAACAATAATTTTATTTTGTGATCCGGTAAAGAAGTGATAATATGGAAGATATTTTTATAGACGTTATATCTGAAATACGCTCGATTCTCGTCCATGAGAGCGCGGCCCTGAACGGCCTGCAGGAGCATATCGGCGACAACTATCTTCAGGCCGTAAGAATGATACATAACTCCAGCGGCATGCTCATAGTGGTCGGAATGGGCAAATCCGGCCTGGTGGGCAGAAAAATAGCGGCTACGCTCTCTTCGCTCGGCACGCCTTCGGCCTTTATGCACGCTTCCGAAGCGCTGCACGGCGATCTCGGGATGATAAAGCCGAACGACGTCTTGCTGATGATAAGCAACAGCGGCAAAACCCGCGAACTGATAGAAATCATACCTTACGCCAAGAGGATCGGCGCTCAGATAATAGCGATAACGCATAACGCCGATTCGGAACTGGCACGCACCAGCGACGTCGTCCTGCCCCTCGTCTACGACAGCGAAGCCTGCCCGTTCAACCTGGCTCCCACAACTTCCACCACGATGACTCTGGCCATCGGCGACGCAATAGCCATAGTCCTCACTAAACTTAAAAACTTCAAGCCGCGCGACTTCGCCACGCTCCATCCGGGCGGCTCTCTCGGCAGGCGGCTCCTGATAACAGTGGCCGATCTAATGCATACCGGCGATCAACTGCCCCTGGCTTCCGTCGATACGCCTCTCATAGAAGCGCTTCCGCTCATGTCGCAGAAGAAGCTCGGAACGATAATCGTTGCCGGCGGGGATCGTAAACTGCTCGGAATACTTACCGACGGCGACCTTCGCAGAATATTATGCCGGCTCGGGGCCGACTCTGTCAATGCCAGAATAGGCGAAGTAATGACGGTTAACCCTCGCAGGATAAGCCCTGAAAAGCTTTGCGAGGAAGCCATAAATATAATGGAATCACATAAAATCACAACGCTTCCGGTGGTGTCGGCTGAAGGCGATGTCATGGGAGTAATACATCTGCACGATCTTTTGAAGGCTAAAATATACTGAGACGGCAGAAGGTTTTGACGGTTATAAAAAACTAATAAAACGATGGAGGTAATATATGTCTATATTTACTAACATTAAACTTATAGCGATGGATGTGGACGGCGTTTTAACCGACGGCTCCATTATCATGAGCTCATCCGGCGAGGAAATCAAGGCGTTTTCCGTGCACGACGGCGTCGGAATCAAACTGGCCCATCTTTCCGCAATGACGACTGCCGTAATCACAGGACGCTCGTCTTCGGTCGTCGTCAAAAGAGCCAAAGAACTCGGCATAAACGAGATTTATCAGGACGTAGTCGATAAAGAACTCGCTCTGGAAGAACTGCTTGAAAAGTATAAACTTAAAGATTATCAGGTGGCATATATCGGCGACGATCTCAACGATCTTAAAGTAATGCGGCGCGTGGGACTTAAAATCGCGACGCTTAACGCCGTGCGCGAAATTAAAGATATCGCCGACTTCATAACCGAATTCGAAGGCGGAAAAGGCGCCGTGCGCGACGCTATAAACGCGATACTCGAAAAAAAAGGCGTTCTCGCCGAAGCCATTAATAAATACTGCAACATGAAGTAAGCGGGCGATAAAAATTATAAAAAAGAAGCTTAAAAAAATCATTAAAAAAACAATAGACAGGGTTGTCAAGCTTATAGTGTTTTTTAAATTCGGCCGCGTGGATTATAAAAATCATAAGTATTACCCTTATGCCGAATTTTTTATCGAACGCCGCCAGTATTTTTATTATGCTTTAATGTTTTTTGCATTTTTATGGCTTTACGACGTATATAACACATCCGGAATGTTCGCCGAAAGGCGCGGATCGGCCATAGAGCTTTTTACTATAGATTTCGTCAAAAAGACCGAAAATAAAGTCGAATGGATGCTCAGCGCCGATAAGCTCATCAAGGACGAAACCTATAATAAAAATTATTTTACCAATATAAAATTCACTACCGACCCGGCGTCGGATTCCGTGCAGTTGATAACCTCTAAAGAAGCGGTGCACGACGCAAATTTAAAGATCATTAATTTTTCAGGCAACGTGCATGTCAAATCCATTTATCCGGATACCTCTGAAGTTTCGGCCGAAGCGGCAGAAAAAACCCCGGCGCAGGAAACTAACGGTGAAAAACCCCAGTTTTTCGAGCGCGGCAGGCCTAAGAAATTTCTCGAAGACAACATGTACACCGATTCGCTGGAATATTATTACGAAAATCAGGTGCTGATAGCCAGAAACCCGGTCAAGATAGTCAGGCCCAAAATGGAGATCGCCGGCAACAGCCTCGAGGAAAGATTCAAAGAAAAAAAAGCCCGTATAGCGGGTAACGTCAGGATAAAAATTTATGAGGAATAACTTGAATATGAAAGAAAAAAGGGCGATAAAAATATTTTTGATTTTAGCCTCGCTGCTTCTGAGCGCGCTTTTCGTTCTGCGGGTTACGCCGGAATCCAGCCTTCGCTTCGATGTTTACGCGCAGCAGGCCGAAAATGCCGGCGCATCCGAAAAAAAATCAGAAGCCGCGCCGGACAATGCCAAAAGCCCCGCCGCCGGCAAAAAAAAACAGGCCATCGAGATAACGGGCGACCTTTTTGAAATGGAGCCTGACGGAACTTATGTTATAACCGGCAACGTCCACGTTTATCAGGGCAGCCGCACCATCGTCTGCGAACGAGGCACGTATAACGAAAAAACCGGAATAGTAAAAGCTTTCACCAATGTAGAAATCATAGACGCCAAGTTTAAAATGAAATGCCAGCGAGTAGATTCGCACATGAAAGAAAACTATTCGCTCTTTTCCGGAGGCGTAATTGTGGACGGAAATAATTTCAAGGCCACTTCGGAACGCGCTTTTTACTACGAAAAAGAAGAAAAGGCCGTGCTGATAGGTAACCCCGTAGCCAAAAGCCTCGATCAGACGCCGAACGAAGTTCACGGCGAACGCATAATCTACTTTATGAAAACCGAACGCATGGAAGTGCTCAATAACGTCACAGCCTTTATCCAGCCCAAGGAAAAAGAAAAAGAGGGCGCGGTGACTCATATAACCGGTAACCGCCTTGAAATTCTCACCGACGGCCGCTATCAGGTGACCGATAACCTGCGCGTTTTGAAAAAAGATATGATACTTTACGCCGACAGAGGCATATACGATGAAACCAGCGAAGTCACCGAAGCCTTCGGCAACGTCAAGGTCGAAACCAGCAAATACACGCTTACTTCCGGATACGTCAAGCACCTGGCAAAAGAAGACCGCACGCTGGCCAACATAAAGCCCAGGCTTATACAGATAGTCGATAAGAAAAAACGCGTTCTGCCTTCCGATGAAAATAAACCCGAAACCGGCGGCGAAACTTCCGAAAAAACCGCGGCCGCCGAAGACGGCCAGACTGCCGAAGGTAAAGAAGGTAAAGAAGACGGCGGCGAAAAAGCGGCCGGCGGCGAAACCGGCGGGAAGGAATCCAAAAAGAAGATATCCAATAAAGACAAGATAATACTCGAAGCCAACGAAATAGAGGCGCTCGAAAACAGCACTCATATAGTCGCTAAGGGCGACGCGTCGCTGGTGCAATTTCCTTACCTGGGCCAGGAAGGGACCGAAGGAGTCGAAATCAATTCGAAAATCGAATCCCAGATAATGGATATATTCACCGAGGAAGGCAAAATGGTCGCCAAACAGGACGTGGTCTTGACTTCGAAAGATATAACCGCCTACGGCGACACCGCCACCTACTACGAAAGGGAAGACCGGCTCGATATAGAAGGCAACGCTCACGCCATACAGCGCCGCGGCAAAGGACAGGAAGACAACGATATAGTCGGAGACAAGATAACGTATTTCGCTTCGACCGAAAGGATTCTCATAAAGGCGCCGAAAATAAAGTTTTTTCAGACAAGCAAAGACGAAAAGACCCTGCCCGAAATCGAAAAAGATACCGCGCCCGTGCGCCTGAGACGCAAAAAAGCCGATTCCACGGCTGAAGTGGCCCTCGGCGGTACGGCCGAAGTCGCCGTCAAAAATACTTCTGAAGTGGGCATCGCCATGCCGCAGGCCGGATCCACTGCCGAAACTTCAGTGAAAAACCCCGCCGCTACCGGCGAAACTACGCTCAAAAGGCGGCGCAATGCGCCCGAAACCGCGCCGGCGCCCGCCGAATCGGAAAGCGGCAAGCCGCGCGATCCGGACGCTAACGTGAGAATAAAAATCAATCCCAGCGGTAAAGTAAGCGACGTGAAGGTGAGAAACAGGTAATGGAAAGTTTGGCCGTAGTTAACGCTTTAAAAACATATTCCAAAAGACGGGTCGTCGATAACGTCTCCCTCGAAGTGCTCAAAGGCGAAATCGTAGGACTTCTTGGGCCGAACGGCGCCGGAAAAACCACCACTTTTTATATGGTCGTCGGCCTGGTTATGCCCGATGAAGGCCGTATTCTCCTCAGCGGCCAGGACATAACATACGACCCCATGTATAAACGCGCCAGACAGGCGATCGGATATCTCGCGCAGGAGCCTTCGGTTTTTAGAAAGCTCACCGTCGAGGAAAATATTATGGCCATACTCGAATTTACGCCGTTAACACCGGCCGAACAGAAAGAAAAATGCGAAAAACTCCTGCACGATCTCAATATTACAAAGATCGCCAGGAGCTACGGATACGCCCTCTCAGGCGGCGAAAGGCGCCGCGTCGAAATCGCCAGGGCGCTGACTACCGATCCGTCCTTTATCCTTCTTGACGAGCCTTTCGCCGGCGTCGATCCCATAGCGGTGCTCGATATCCAGCAGATCGTGAAAAAATTGAAAGAACGCGGACTCGGCGTTCTGATCACCGACCATTCGGTTAGAGAAACCCTGCAGATTACCGACCGCGCCTACGTTATGAATAACGGCAAAATACTTATAGCGGGCCGCCCCGACGATATAGCCAATTCCGAAGAGGCGCGTAAAATATACCTTGGCGAAAACTTTTCGCTTTAAATTCACTTATGATTGTTTTTAAATCTTATATCAGGAGATATTATGAGTCTTGGCAAAGTAAACGCTAATACGAGCGCCTCCGCCGACAGGCTTAACAAGCTTATGCGAGAACGGCTTAAGCCGGGAGCCGATAAAAAGCTCATCGACGAAAGAATATGGGATTTGTTCGGCGAGGAATGGGCAGTCATGTTCACCGATCTTTCCGGCTTTTCCCGCGGCGTGGAAAAATTCGGTATCATACATTTTTTACAGACTATCTACGAGTCCGAAAGACTGCTGCTTCCGCTTATTGAAAACTTCGACGGCATACTTCTCAAAGTCGAAGGCGACAGCCTGCTCGTCATATTCAGAAACGTGAATAAAGCCGTCCGGTGCGCGGTAGAAATGCAGGGCGTCCTGAAAAAATACAACGAAACCCAGAGCGATGAGGAAAAAATCCTTCTGTGCGTTGGAATCGGATTCGGCAAGGTCCTTAAAATAGGCGACAGCGACGTGTTCGGCGCAGAAGTCAACGCGGCGAGCAAACTGGGCGAAGATATGGCCCGCGCTTACGAAATACTCGTCACCCAGGC
The DNA here is from genome assembly GCA_029571125.1 of bacterium. Taxonomy (GTDB): domain Bacteria; phylum Muiribacteriota; class UBA9980; order UBA9980; family UBA9980; genus UBA9980. The sequence goes on along the minus strand of JAKPTH010000703.1, from coordinate 8 downwards.
CGTCGTCG
>JAKPTH010000685.1 GCA_029571125.1 bacterium | reverse complement strand
AGAAAAAATCCGCGAGCAGGTCCAGAATATACAGTAATGTCAAATATCATTGACTGCAAGTTTTAAAGCCGCTCTATTTTAAAAAGCAATGAACGACGAGGAAATAATCAATCTAAAAGAATCTATCGCCGGCTGCATTCTCGGAACCGCGGCCGGCGATTCGCTGGGGCTCCTGTATGAAAACCTCACGCCTGAAAGGCAGGCAAGGCTTTATAAAGGCGCTTACGAGCAGAGGTTCTTTTTTTCAAAAGGCTTCATTTCCGACGATACCGAACATACCATAATGCTCGCAGCGGCCCTTATCGAATCGGGCCTCAATCCGGGCCTTTTTTCGGCCGGATTCGCCCGCCAGCTCAAAAGATGGATTTTTACTATGCCGGCCGGCGTCGGTTTCGCCACGCTAAGGTCATGTTTAAAACTCATAGCCGGTTTCGCTCCGGATAAAAGCGGCGTATTTTCGGCGGGAAACGGTCCCTGCATGCGCTCGGCGCTTCTCGGCGTCCTGTTCGGCGGAGACGGGGAGAAGATGAAGCTGTTCGTAAAGGCGTCCAGCGCAATAACCCATACCGATAAAAAAGCCGAAAACGCCGCGCTGGCTATAGCCTCGGCTGCGCATATGTCGGGCCGCCGAAAAGACGTAACGCCCGCTGAATATTTTAGCGAAATCGAAAAATCTCTGCCGGGCGAAACCGAATTTTTAAGTATAATTAAAAACGCCGTCGGCAGCGTCGAGCGCGGTGAAACGACCCGGGAATTCCTTCAAAAAAATAATATGGGCGGGGGAGTTAGCGGCTACAGTTACCACACCGCTCCCGCCGTGATACATTGCTGGCTGAAAAACCAGAACGACTTCCAGGGCGGAGTGAGCTCGATAATATCGTGCGGCGGAGACACCGATACCACCGCCGCGATAACCGGCGCCATAATAGGAGCGAGGGTCCATAAAAGCGGCATCCCTTCGAAATGGCTTGAAAATATCGCTTGCTGGCCTTACACAATAGAATTTATGATCGGACTGGCGGATATTTTAAGCCGGGCCGCTGCGGAAAAAGAAAATAACGGCGGAAATAAAACGGCCGCGCCGGAAAGCCTGAAAAAAATCAGTCGTAAAAATCTCGAAAAACCCATACCGCTATGCCTTCTTAGAAATATGGCCGCCGTCGCCGCGATACTTTTTCATGCGCTGAGACGCGCTCTGCCGCCCTATTAAAAGGGCGCATAAAATTATGGATTATTTGACTTAAATTCTTATTTATGTTATATTTAGCGCGGCTAAATAATCGCATCAATTATGATCATAATATAATAGGGATAATTATAAAGCGCGGAAATATGATAACCGTTAACGGAATACAAAATTACATAAGCGGGAACAAGCCGGTGTACGCCGCCATGGGCGCTTTCGACGGCATCCATCACGGGCACTCGCGGCTTATTAAAATGGCCGTGGATATGGCGCATCTTAATAACGGCGAGGCCGTCGTATTGACTTTCAAGCCGCATCCGCGCTGTTTTATATCTTCAGAAAAGCATTTCAAGCTCATTACCGATTTCAGCCAGAAAGAACGAATAATATCCTCGCTCGGCATAGATAAAATGGTAGTCGTCGATTTTAACGAAAATATCGCGGCCATGCCGCCTGAAAAATTCATCGAAGAATATCTTGTCAACAAATTGAAGGTGAGCGAAGTTTTCGTCGGCTTCAATTTTTATTTCGGGGCCAACCGCAGCGGAAACGCCGAAACGCTCCGTGATTCAGGCGCGAAGCACGGATTTAAAGTCAACGTGTTAAGCCCCATAGAAATAGGCAATTTCATCGTGTCGTCATCTAAAATCAGGCTGCTCATAGAAGCCGGAGCCGTCGACGACGTCATAAAATTCATGGGACGCCCTTTCGAAATTTCCGGCAGAGTTATCCACGGCGACGGGCTCGGCAGGAGGCTTAACATTCCGACGGCCAACATAGAAGTGCCGGACGAAGGGCTCATAGCTCCTAAACCGGGCGTTTACGCCGTAAAGTGCAGGGCCGCCGGACGGGTTTATAACGCGGTCATGAATATAGGCACCAGGCCTACCGTTTACGAAAAAAAATCGACCGTGCTCGCTTTCGAGCTGCATATCATAGACTTCAACGAAAATATTTACGGCGAAACCGTCGACGTATTTTTCATAAAAAGGCTGCGCGACGAAAAAAAATTCGCCGACTTTAAAATGCTGTGCGCGCAGATAGGCGAAGATATAGCTTCCGCGGCCGAATATTTCAGAGACGACGAAATACCTAAATTCGATATAAAATGACGCGGCGTTTATCCGGACGCACCGGCGCGGTTTTATCAAATAAAGTTAATATTCTATAAGGGAATGTCAAAAATGAGCGATAACAACCAGATAACACCTCAGCTGAATTCCGCGGGCAATACTCCCGCAGATAACCCTTCCGGGGAAACTTCCGCCGAACGCAAGCTTTTGCATTTTACCGCAAAATCCAGCATAACTAAAAAGATGATACTTTACATAACCCTCTTGATTTTCGGAATCATCGCGGCCACTTCGGTTTATATCTCTCGCCAGCAGGAAATCCTGCTTATCAATAAGATGATCGAAAAAGCCGAATATTTAAATAAACTCCTGCTCGTAAGCTTCAGCGAAGCCATACTTTCAAACCAGATCACCACGCTGCAATATTCAGTGGAAGACGTAAAACGCAACGACGGGGACGTCATGTTATGCGAAGTTTACGACCTGGATATCCGCTGCATAGCGTCTTCGGCCGAAGCCAACCGCGGCGCGATAAAACCTTCCGGCGGAGAAGACAAAGTTTCGTACGAGCTCATCGTGAACTCTATAAAAACCGCTTCCACCATGAGAAACTTCATATCCAACAGGCAGTACTTCGAAGTTGCCGTGCCCCTGGTGATAAGCAAAACAGTCAGAGGCAGCCTTATAGTAAGATATTCGCTTAAAAAAGTCCACGAAGAGATAATGAACTCTTATATCCACTCGGTTTTAATCTGCGTCATAGCCATTATCATAGGATGGGTCATATCCATATTCATGAGCCGCAAGATTACCACTCCCATATACGACCTTGCGCGCGGCGCCAATGAAATCCTTAACGGCAATTACGATTATAAGATAACTAAAATATCCGACGACGAAACCGGAATAATATCCGCGGCGTTCAACTCCGTAACCGGGGCTCTCACGCTGAAAATCAAGGAGCTAAAGGAATATTCCGAAAACCTCGCCAGAACCAACGCCGAACTCGATAAAAAGATCGGCGAAATGAAATCGCTTCAGGACCTAGGAAAAGTTATAAGCTCGATATTTAATCTCGAGGAGCTTTTGCGCGCGATAATCCAGAACGCGACTATAGTCATGAAAAGCCGCCGCTGCTCCATAATATTAGTCAACGACAAAACCGGCGACCTTTATATAAAAGTGGCGAAGGGCATGGACGAGGCCAACGATTTCACCGAAAACATAAAACTCAAAACCGGCGGACTCATAACCGATTACTGCATAAAGCAGAAGCAGTCGCTGCTGGTTACGGACGTGGAAAACGACGACCGTTTCCCTGAATCCAAGGACGCCAAATATAAAACCAAATCGTTCATAGCCGTCCCGCTCGTAATAAACGACAGGGTCATCGGCATGATATCCATAACCGAAAAATACAACGCTGAAATTTATAACAGTTCCGATCTTCAGCTGCTGCAGATATTCGCCAATCAGGCCGTCATAGCGATAGAAAACGCTCGCCTCTACGAACGCCTGGTGGTGCGTGAAAAGCTCGAACGCGAGCTCGAAATAGCGCATAACATCCAGATGAGCATGATGCCGCAGAAATACCCCGACATAAAAGGAATATCCATCGCCGGCATAGCCATTCCGGCCAAGGAAGTCGGCGGCGACTATTACGATTTTCTGCCGATATCGGAAGCCAAAGTGGGAATAACCATCGGCGACGTATCGGGAAAAGGCGTTCCGGCCGCCCTTATGATGGTTATGATACATTCGATCCTGCGGGCAAAAGTCATGAGCGACCACAATCCCAAAGACATAGTTCTAGAGCTCAATAAATTCATGCTCAACGAGCTCGAGCCGCGCATGTTCATAACCCTTTTCTATATGATTCTCGACGTGGACAATAAAAAGCTGAAATATACCAACGCCGGGCATAACTACCCCATGGTATTTCACGCCGATAACACGGAAGTGGATTCGCTAAAAGACGGCGGGCTGCTGCTGGGCGTTTTCGAAGCGCCGCAGTACGACGAAGGCGAATACCAGCTGGCGTCCGGCGACGTCGTGGTAATGTACACCGACGGCATAGTGGAGGCCATGAACGATAAAGACGAAATGTACGGCTACGAGCAGTTCTGCGAGTTCGTGCACGGCATAAAGCATAAAAAAGCCGATGAAATAAAAGAAGACATCCTTCAGGAAATGAAAAGATTCATGGGCGAAGCGCCTCAGTACGACGACCTCACGCTTATAGTCGTAAAAGTGGAAAAAGAATCCGGTCCCGAAGCGTAAAACCGTAAATAAAAAAGATTTAAGCCGTCGGCGCTGCGCCGCTATTATCGACCACTTTGACTTCCGTGCGCGATAATATATCGTCAAGCACGGCGAACTTGCGTTTTATAAAAGGCACGTTTTCAAGCACGACGGGCTCTTTTTCGCCGGTTATAAAA
>JAKPTH010000675.1 GCA_029571125.1 bacterium | reverse complement strand
CGGTTCAGCTCGACGTCAAAAACAACGGCCTCACTCTCGCAATGATCGAAAAGACGCTCATGAACGCAAAAGCGGCAAGGCTGCATATACTTTCAAAAATGGAAGCTGCAATATCGGCTCCGAGAGCGGATATCAGCCCGTACGCGCCGCGCATCACCACCGTTCAGATCAATCCCGAAAAAGTCCGCGAAGTGATCGGACCCGGCGGAAAAGTTATAAAAGCCATAGTAGAAGCCACCGGAGCGGATATAGACATCGAAGATTCCGGAAGAATATCCGTAATATCCGTCAACTTCGAAAAAGCCCAGAAGGCGCTTAAAATGATCAACGACATAGTAAAAGAAATAGAAGTCGGCGAAGTTTACACAGGCAAAGTCGTCAGAATAATGAATTTCGGCGCGTTCGTAGAGCTGCTCCCCGGCCGCGACGGCCTCGTCCACATATCCGAGCTCGAACGCCGCAGGGTAGATAAAGTCGAAGACGTATGCAAAATCGGCGATGAAATGACAGTAAAAGTAATCGAAATCGATTCGATGAAACGCATCAACCTCAGCCGCAAAGTCCTTCTGCCCGTTCCCGAAGGCGAAGAGGCTCCCGCGGCCGAGCAGCAGCAGGACCGCCCGCCGAGAAGGGATTTCCGCAACGACCGCGGCGGACGCGACAACCGCGGACCGCGCCGCTAAAATAAAAAACAGCTAAAAATAGCAGAGCGGAAAACGGCCAGCCCGATTCCGCTCTGCGCATTCCTCTTTCGCCGGCGCGCCGGACGGCATAAAAATATTTAATTAATCTACTGTGGTGGTAAAATGGGCGTTTCAGAAAAAAATCAAAAATCAAGCCAGTCAAAGCTCGAAGTTAAAACGGTCGCCAGAAACGAAGCCGTCGTAATCAGCTTAAGCGGCGAACTTTCTGTTTTTAACACGCCGCAGGCATTCGACGCCGTTTCAAAAGTCATATCCAATCATAAATACAACATAATCATAGACATGTCCGGCGTTTCGTATATCGATTCTTTCGGGATCGGTTTCATAGTATCCTCTCTAAAAGAAACGATACGTTTCGGCGGCGACCTCAAGCTTTCCTCGCTGTCTCCTTTTTGCGAAAGAATAATCAAAAAAATACTCAATCTGGACACTTTCATAAGCGTTTTTGAAACCGTCGAGGAAGCCTCGGCCGACTTCAAATCCAACGCGGCTTCGGCGGCTTACCGCTGGCAGCAGGTGCTGTCCAGGCAGCCGGAATATCCGGACGCCTATCTGAACCTGTCGAGAATTTTCCTGCGTAACGGCCTTCTGGTCGAAGCTCTCGCCGAAGTCAAAAAGGCGCTCGAAATCAACTCGAACTATATAGAAGCCCTTAACGTCTGCGGCCAGATACTTTTGAAGATGGGCGAAAACGAAGAAGCGATAATCAAATTCAAAAAGACCCTGGACGCGAAGCCGGACGATCTGGAAGCCCTCACATGGCTCGCAATCTGCTACGACGATTCCAACATGCTCGACGAAGCCATAGCGCGCTACCGCAACGTCATTGAAATCTATCCAAAATACGCCGATCTTCACTACCGGCTCGGAATGTCTTACCTTAAAAAACAAAACCACGAGCAGGCGATAGATTCGCTTAACCGCGCGATAGAAATCAATCCCAACTATTTAGACGTGCACCGCGCCCTTTCTACCATATACATCAAAAGGCGCGAAAAAGACCTCGCAATAAGGCACCTTCAGGCCATCTGCTCCATCTCGCTCGACGCAAGGGAAGTCAACGAAACCCGCGAACTTTTAAACCGGGTCACCAAGGAAAACTTTCCCAACTCTTATTTTCTCGAAAAAATACTTTAAACGCCGCTGATAAACTTTTAAAACCAGCCGCCGTTCGTCAAAAATAAAACAAGCGTTATAAAAAAAAAGCCCCGTATTACGGAGCTTCTTTTTTTATAAACCGGCTATGCCGGATTAATTAATGTTTCGTCAAAAACTATCTGACGTGCGACTGCTGTTTGATTTTGCTAAGGCAGCCGGTGCAGGCTTTTATTCTCGTAGCTGTGCCGTTTATTACGACGCGCGCGGTCTGAAGATTAGGCAGCCATCTGCGTTTGGTTTTGATGTTAGAGTGGGAAACTTTATGGCCTATAGAAGGGCCTTTCCCGCATACTTCACACTGTCTCATGATAAACCTCCTGATA
>JAKPTH010000665.1 GCA_029571125.1 bacterium | reverse complement strand
TTTTATACTGCTTCAGCGCGGCGTAAATAAAGGAAAGTGCGCCCGACTTGAATTCGTCGCGGGCTTTTTTTGCGTCTATCATGTCTTTATAGATCTGATCGTATAACTGCATAGGATACCTCTCGTTTTACTTGTTTTTATTATTATATAAGCGCGGCCTGAGCCGCGCTTATATAACTTGGTATATAAATTTAAGGCTTAGCGGCTAGCTTGCCGATTGAGTTTTTTTACCATATTTGGCGATATGCTCGCTCAGCTTATAACCGTAAGAGCAAGCGTATTTGATGTAATTTTCGCGAAGCGAAAACGTCATCGGGCCGGGAAGGCCGTTGCCTATGATGCGCTTGTCGGCGCGCACCACCGCTACGACTTCGGCGCCGGTTCCCGTAAGGAATACCTCGTCCGCGTTATAAACGTCGTGCGTGGTGAATATGGTTTCGGTGACCGTTATCCCCATCGAACGGGCCACTTTGATTATGGAATCGCGGGTGATGCCTTTAAGAAGGCCCAGATGAGCTGCCGGAGTCAATATTTCGCCGTTTTTAACCAGGAAAATATTGTCCGCGCTGCATTCGGCGACATAACCGTCGTGGTTGAGCATTATGGCCTCTCCTACGCCTGCGTTGTTAGCTTCTATACGGGCGAGGATGTTGTTGAGGTAATTGAGAGATTTGACTTTTCCGTTGAACGAATCTACCGGCGTACGCCTTACCGAAGCGGTAATAACTTCGAGGCCCTTCTGGTAGAATTCTTCCGGATAAAGCTTTATTTTATCCGCGATAACTACAAGAGTCGGCCTCGAGCATTTTCTCGGGTCCAGCCCGAGATCGCCGGCGCCGCGCGAAACGACGAGGCGGATATAGGCGTCTTCGAAGTTATTTATTATCAGAGTCTCGGCCACGATTTTTTCCATTTCTTCAATCGTAACCGGCATGTCGATCATAAGCGTTTTAGCGGACTCGTAAAGCCTGTCTAAATGCTCGCGCAGGGCGAATATGCATCCCTTATAGGCCCGGATCCCCTCGAAAGTGCCATCGCCGTAAAGAAAACCGTGATCGGAAACCGAAACGACGGCCTTGTCTTTATCGATAAATTCACCATTTACATAGATTTTTAATGACATTACTATCAGCCCTTTTTTCTAAATTATTTTCAGGCTTCAACATTATTCATTCATACCTGACCCATTTTTCTTTACTCGATACTCGCTTTTGAGACGTTTATTTTCAGTTTGTTTACCCGGTTTTAAATATAGGTTAATTATAGCACAAATTTTTTAAAAAATCAAGAAAACAAAAAACCTATCAAATATACTTCGCGCCTTCGAGTATCGCCTTTTCATTAAGAGGAAGCAAATTCTGGTGCTTCGCCGAAGTGGATTTTTTTAATGCGTAAGCCAGGCTTTCTTCGGAAAACGCCTTTGAATTAGCCATAAACGATCCGACCAGAACCATGTTAAGCAGTTTCGTCGAGCCTATTTTGTCGGCTATCTCAGAAGCGGGTATCGCTACCATTTTAACGTCGCTGCGAGGGGTGAAACCTTCTATGATGGACTTGTTATAAATGCATATTCCGTCTTTTTTGAGAGACGGCAGGAACTTGTCCATGGAAGGGCGGTTCAATATCATAAGAACGTCGGGGTTTTCTACGACCGGCGAACCGATTTCGCTGTCGGAGAGAATGACGGTGCAGTTAGCGGTGCCGCCGCGCATCTCCGGCCCGTAAGACGGTATCCAGGAAACTTCGCGGCCCTCATGCAGGCCCGCTTCGGCTATAAGTTTGCCGGCCAGAAGGACGCCCTGTCCGCCGAAACCGGCTATCACAAGATTCAAAGGGAATTTATTATTTTTTTTACTCATTCTTACTCGCCGCCTTTCGCTTCTTCGGCCTTGGGGGCCTTAAATTCCTTCAACGGATAATAAGGTATCATATTTTCCTGCAGCCATTTTTTAGAGTCTGGAACGTTCAGTCCCCAGTCCGTGGGGCATATCGAAAGAACTTCGACCATAGAAAAGCCCTGGCCTTCGAGCTGCGTCTGGAAAGCTTTCTTTATGGCGGCTTTCGCTTTAACGATATTGGCCGGAGTATCTACAGCTACGCGGGAAAGATACTTGACCCCTTCGAATCCCGAAAGCATTTCGGAAACTCTTATAGGGTATCCCATGGTCTCGCTGTCGCGCCCGTAAGGCGAAGTTTGAGTTTTCTGGTTGATAAGCGAAGTCGGGGCCATCTGGCCGCCGGTCATTCCGTATATCGCATTATTAATAAAAATGACGGTTATTTTTTCT
>JAKPTH010000659.1 GCA_029571125.1 bacterium | reverse complement strand
ATTTATAGGTGCATAAATCCTTGAGGTGGTCGATGCAGAATTCTGTGAATATTATGTGGTTGTTATAATTTCTAGTAAGGGCTTCCACGCGCGCGCCCAGATTGACGTTGTCGCCGATGACGGTATAGTCGAAATGCTTTTTAGAGCCCATATTGCCGACGATCATATCGCCGGTATTAAAGCCTATTCCGATATCTACCGGCTGTTTTTTTTCACGGACCCATTTTCTTTGAAGATCGTGAAGCACGTCCATCATTTCTATACAGGTAAAAAGCGCTCTGGCGCAGTGATCGGTTTGTATCACGCGCGAGGGAGCGCCGTAAACGGCCATTATTTCGTCGCCGACGTATTTATCGAGCGTTCCTTTATACTTAAAGATAATTTCCGTCATATAATCGAGGTATTCGTTGAGCATCGCGACTACCTGCTCCGGAGTATGATTTTCGGAGAACGTCGTGAAGCTTCTTATATCGGAGAACAAAACCGTAAGGACCCTCACTTCTCCGCGCAGTTTGAGGTTTTCGGGATCGCTCAGTATTTCTTCCATCGCGTTCGGGCTCAGGTAATGCGAGAACGCTTCCCTCACGAATTTTTTCTCGCGTTCTTCGTAAAAATAAAAAAACAAATTTACCGCGAAAAAATTTAAAAGCAATATTGAAACGACCGGCAGCGCGACGATATAAACTCCGCTTTTACAGAATATTAAAAAAGCGAAATAAAAATAAGACGCCGCCGCGATCAGCGAAGTTATAAAAGCCTTGCCCGGATGCAGAAGATTTAAGACGCTGAATGAAAAAAGCGCCACGAAGAAGATTATTATTGCGTTATGAAGCCTGTCGGCGTGCCTTACGAATTTGTTGTTCATGAATGAATTAAGGATATTGGCGTGGCCGAAAAACATGGGGGTTTCGGCCGAAACCGGAGTGGGCTTGATATCGGATGTGGCGTGCGCGGTGAGGCCTATGATAAGAATTTTGCCTTTGAGGTTGTCGATGGTGTTGTCTTTGCCCACTATATTTTTTAAAAACGAGTTGAGCTGCAGCTTGACCATGTGAAGGTCGTTGGTTTTTTCTCTCAGCCGCTTGAGCTTTTCGAGCGTCAGGTTTGGCCTCGCGAAGCTGTTCACGACGCTTTTTATCATGGCGTCGAGGCCGTCGAGTATGTTCGGGAAAAGCGGCTTTAAAGCTTCTATGCAAGCTTTGTCCAGGCCGTTGCGCCTTATCTCGTTATAAGTCTTGAAGAAGTGGACGCATTTTTCATCGACCGATTCGAAAAGGCTTTCGGCCAGGAATAAATATACTCGCTTTTCGATCTGCATCAGGTTGAAAAAATGCGTATAGAAGGACGCGTTTTTAAAGCCGCCGGGGGCGCCGTACTTGGCCGCCCAGTTGAAAACCGCGGTTTTGTCTTCGTTAAGCGGTATGATAAGTTCGGGCCCTATTTTCGCCTTATAGCGTTCGTCGCCTATGGGGACGGTGAAATTATTGCCTTCGATACGCGATTTTGAGAAATCGAGCTTCATTATTTTTTCGATGGCTTTTATGGAAAGCTGCGGAATAAAGCGGCCGTTCACTTCGAAAAAGAGGGGATATCTTCTGTAAGTTCCGTCGTCGTCGGGGTTGTTGTTGGCGAAACCTATGAAGTTAGTGTTTTTTAGAAGTTTGGTGACCGGCAGGACCGGAAACGAAGGCCGCTGAGCGTTGCGGAAAAATTCGGCCACTTTTTCGGGAAGCGTAACGCAGTCGCGGCCGTAAATCAATTTTATATTTTCGAAATAATCGAGTCTGGAGGTAATTATATCTTCGATTCCGAGGAAAATATCTTTTTTTATCAAATCGATTTCCGAGGTGACTTTTATTTTTTCAAGTATTTTATTTCTTACTATTTTAAAGTCCACTTCATTCGAGCCCGCGCTGACGAGCGAATTAATTATCTGGTCGGCGCAGTATTGAAGATGAAAATTACGTATGTCGAATATTCTGGCCTTAACATATTTGCTGTCGAGCCTGGTGAGCCCGGATATTTCTTCGGCCGTAAGCGAAAAATTTTCGATCAGGCGGGAGTATATCAGGAAATCTTTATATGTTTCGTCACGGTTGGCCGGAGGCAGTTTCATGAGTATTTCCGAGAATTTTTCTTTTTGCGCCATTATCTGCGGCAGTATGTAAAAAAAATCGTCGGTAAAATGCATCGCCAGGTATATGTCTCTGGATATCTTAAGGCTTTCGGCCAAAAAATCGTCGTCGGTTATCGACTGGTCGGCGAAGGGGCGCGGCTCGGCCAGGTATTGCCTGTAGTCGGCGATCAGCTTGATTATGTTTTCGTCGGATCCGCCGTTGAACAGTTCGCGGGTTTCGGCTGGAAGGCCTTCGTACCATAGCTCCAGCTGGTCGTAAAGGTGGTACTTTTCGGCCTTGGAATTACGGGTGAACTTTTCTAGAAACTCGATATCGAAAAGCACCGCCGCGGGTTCGCCTCTTTTTATGAAACGCAGGAACTCGGCGAAGACCGAACGGTTCCACGGCCAGCGTCCTATGTGGTCTATCGATTCGTCGTCCATGCCTACCAGTATTATATTTTCGTCGATAGGAACGCTTTCTTTCGGGCGCGAGCGCATCATCAGATCGTTCATTTCGCGTTCGGCCGAAGTGAAATAACC
>JAKPTH010000638.1 GCA_029571125.1 bacterium | reverse complement strand
CCGCATAGTCCACGCCCACGGAGACGCCATCGGCCTGGAGCTCGAACTCACCCTTATAAAAAAAGCCAGGAGCCTGGATAATATAATTTTCGCCGAAGGGATATATCTGGTGGATATTTTAACGGCGGATCAAACGGCGGTCGGCGCCATAGTGTACGATCCCGCTACGCTGAGCTGCCGCGTAATTTATTTTAAGTCGATGGTGCTTGCGACGGGCGGCATAGGCTATTTATTCCAGAACACAACGAATTCGCACATCGCCACCGGCGACGGCGTAGCCATAGCCAGGCGCGCCGGGGCCGCGATAACCGACATGGAATTCATACAATTCCATCCGACCACGCTATATCTCGAACACGCCCCGCGTTTTCTTATATCCGAGGCGGTCAGAGGAGAAGGCGCTTACCTGGTGAATGTCAACGGCGAAAGGTTCATGCAGGGTGTGCATGAAATGGCCGAGCTCGCGCCGCGCGATATAGTTTCGCGCGAAATTTTAAAGCAGATCGAAAAAACGTCGCATCCTTGCGTATATCTCGACATAACCCATCGCGAGTCGGAGTTTTTAAAGGCTCGCTTTCCTAAAATTTATTCCAACTGCTTGAGATACGGAATCGACATAACCACGTCTTCGATCCCGGTAAAGCCCTCGGCGCATTACATGATAGGCGGCATCCGCAGCGGGCTCGACGGCGAAACAAATGTGGCGGGACTTTACGTTTGCGGCGAATCAGCTTGCACCTACGTTCACGGCGCCAACCGTCTGGCCTCTAATTCCCTGCTCGAATGCGTGGTGTTCGGCAACCGCGCGGCCAACGCCGCCGCCAGGTATTCCAGGGGCGCGGCCCGCAAAAAAATCAATATCAGCTACGACTATAAATTTTATAAAGAGCCGAAAGGCTTTTCCATAAAACTTCACGGCGAGAGGGTCATAAACGAAATCAGGAAAAATTCCTGGGAAAACCTCGGCATCGTAAGAAACGCCGAAGGCTTCTCGCTCATAGAGAGGTTTCTTGAAAAGTACGATTTTATAAGACGCCTGGAGCTTAAAACCCTGAGGTCTTTTTCCATATCCAATATGCTCGACGTCGTAGAGGTGATAAACAGGTTCTGCACAAGGCGCATGGAGTCGCGCGGCACTCATTTCCGCAGCGATTTCGAGGCGACCGACGACGCGGGCTACAAGCTGCATTTCGTCGAGGCGGCGGGCCGTCTGGAAAGGCTGGAAGTTCGCGAATGAAAGAGCTTTTATGAATAATTTTTACGAACAGGTAAGAAAAATAAACTCTAAATATAACATAGTCCAGAAGATAAAGGCGCATTTCAACGCCATCAACGTTTCGATCAGGAAGCTCGCGCTGAACCTTCTGCCGGACGAATCGCGGATGCTGCAATCCGCCTTTCTTCTGCTGGCCGCCGAATGTGAAAATTCCGATCCCGAGCCTTTTATCGATAAGATAGTGGCGCTGGAGCTTTTAAAGACCGGATACGAGATCCGCGACAAGCTGGTCAACAAGACGCCTACTTTTTCCACTCATTTTTACGTTAAAGACAAGCTGGACATGAATTACGGCTTCCTGATATCCGACATGCTCATATCACGTGCGCTCTCGCATCTTTATAACAATTCCGAAAGAAGGCTTATAAATCTAATAGATTCGATGGTAAACGACATAGTCAATTCGAGGCTAGACGTCGCCTATCTTCTCAAATCGGAATCGCTCGATCTGAAAAAATATACCGAAATCATTATCAGGTGCTTCAGCTCCATAATGAAAATAGGGTTTCTGTCAATAAAGCCGGCCGCCGTCATAAACCCTCAGCTGCATAACTCCGTCTCTAACCTGGCGACGAATCTGGCTGTGGCTTGCGAATTCGCAGAGGATTTCGCGGGCTTTTTAAAGGCGCCGTTCGCCAATAACGGCGATATGAGCTATGTGCTTATCGAAAACACCAACCTGGTTTTTCCGATACTTCTCTTAAGCGAAATCGCCTCTTCCTACGAGTCGCAGATGCTTAAAAACGTTTTGATAACGATAAAGCACAAAGGCGCCGCGCCTACTAATAAAGAAATATGGCGCATGAAAACGCTCGTTAAAAAATATAACGTAAACGATTTCGCGCTGAAAAAAATAAACGACCATATAGTCTCCGCGCTTATGGAATTGAAAATATTGAACTGGCAGCAGCCCGAAAAGCTTGACCGCCACATCAACATGCTTTTAAAGTCCAACTGGGACGTCGAATATCTCGGCCAATAAATAATTTTTCTATAATTTATAATTAATTGACATTTCGGCTAAATTTATATATAATAATTGTTTATATGCGAGCGGCTTTAGCGCCGCGCCTTTTAAGTGCCCAAAAATGCAGAAGAAAGAAAAAAAAGAGGAAGCAATGAGCGAAAATTTAAAAATCCTTTTTATGTCTTCAGAAGTCCATCCTTTAGCTAAAACAGGCGGGCTCGCCGACGTATCTATGGCGCTGCCGAAAGCGCTCCGCCGGCAGGGGCATGACGTGAGAATCGCCATGCCGTGCTATAAATCCATAGACCGTTCGAAGTTCGACGTGCAATACGTCACCGACTTTCCTTTGAAAACAAATAACTTTACACATACCTGCGTTGTCCGCAAAACCGAAATCAATTGCCAGCAGGCGAAAAAACGCACCAAAACGCCCGTCCGCCTTCCTATTTACCTTATAGATTCGTATGAATATTTCGACCGTGAAGGCCTCTACAACGACGCGGCCGGGGATTATATCGACAACGCCAGGCGCTTCGGCTATTTCTGCCGCGCGGCGCTTGAAATGCTCCATAGAATAGATTTCGAGCCCGACGTTATCCATCTCAACGATTGGCAGACGGCTATTTCTTCGCTTCTTATAAAACGCGTTTATAACGACGATAAAATATTTAAAAACGCGGCTTCGGTTTTCACCATTCATAATCTCCAGTACCAGGGCGTGTTCGATATGCAGGCGCTGGTGGACCTCGACCTCACCTGGCAGTATTATTCGCCTGAATACCTCGAATATTACGGTAAAATAAACCTGATGAAGGCGGGCATAATTTTTTCCGACGTCATCAATACCGTTTCCGAGACTTACGCTTCGGAGATACAGAACGGCTCGCTCGGAATGGGTCTCGAAGGGCTTCTTTCGACTAAAAAGAACGATTTATACGCCATAACCAACGGTATAGACTACGACGAATGGAATCCCGAAACAGACCCCAATATCGCCGAAAATTATTGCGTTAAAACTTACGCCCAGAAAAAAACGGCGTGCAAGCGCGACCTTCAGAAGGCCTGCAACCTGCCGCAGAAAGACGTTCCCATAATCGGAATGGTTTCGAGGCTCGCCGATCAGAAAGGGCTCGATATAATCGAGCGCGCCATGCCCGAACTTATGAAGCTCGACGTGCAGTTCGTGCTGCTCGGAACCG
>JAKPTH010000620.1 GCA_029571125.1 bacterium | reverse complement strand
GGGAAATTAAAAAAGGAATTGAAATATTACTACAGTTCGGCGCTTAAGACCGACGTCGATCCGCGCGAAGTTATCCGTATAGGCATTCTCGGCGAAATCTATATGATGCTCGACTCGGAGGCCAACATGAATATCAACAGGCGTCTCGGCTACCTCAACGTGTGGGTCGATAAAACCGTTTATCTTTCCAGCTGGCTGCTGAAGCTTACTTCGCTGGATTATTTTTCGAAAACTTCCTATGCGGCGCAGAAAAAAACCGCCCGCCGGTATATAACAAGCGATATCGGCGGAAAAGGCGTCCAGACGATAGCCTCGGCAATAGATTACTCCAGAGCTGGTTTCGACGGATTGATCCATATAACTCCGTTTTCCTGCATGCCGGAACTCGTCGCCACGACCATACTTCCCAAAGTGTGCTCCGACAGGTCAATGGCATGCCTTTATCTTACTTACGACGGCCACACTTCGGAGGCGGCCTTCGTGACCAGGCTGGAAGCTTACGTGGATATGATCAGAATGGGAAGGCCGCGCGCGGCGGTCGAAACCCGCGGCAAAAAAGGATTTACTTATGCGTGAAAACCGCAGGGAAAAAGTTTATATAGGCATCGACGTCGGTTCCGTTTCGGTGAATCTTGCCGTAATCGGGGAAGATTGCCGGCTTTTGAAAAAAAGGTATATCAGGACTAACGGGGCGCCCATAAATGCCGTAAAAACGGCCCTTACGGAGAGCCGCGAAGAGCTCGAAACGCTTTATACGGTCGCCGGGGCTGCCACTACAGGTTCGGGCCGTCATCTCATCGGCCATTTGATAGGCGCCGACGAGATCAAGAACGAAATAACCGCTCATGCGGTCGCCGCCACCCATTATTACGACGACGTTTCCACCGTCATTGAAATAGGCGGCCAGGATTCGAAGATAATTATTATAGAAAATAACGTGGTGGTGGATTTCGCCATGAACACCATATGCGCCGCCGGAACCGGATCGTTTTTAGATCAGCAGTCGCAGCGCCTCGGCATCGATATAGCGGATTTCGGCGATTACGCTCTCAAATCGGTCCTGCCTACTAAAATCGCCGGCAGATGCGGCGTATTCGCCGAGTCGGACATGATACACAAGCAGCAGATCGGCTATCAGAAACACGATATTATAGCGGGCCTGTGTTTCGCGCTTGTCAATAATTATTTGAATAACGTGGGCCGCGGCAAAAAAATCCGCGATAAAATAGTCTTTCAGGGCGGCGTTGCGGCCAACCGCGGAATTATTAAAGCCTTCAGCGAAACCCTCGGTAAAAAAATTTACGTGGCCGAGCATTACGATGTAATGGGAGCCATAGGAGCGGCTTTGATCGCCATGAAAAGCCGCCGCGGCGGCGATGAAAAAAGCCGTTATAAAGGCGCCGCGTGCTTCGATTCCGACATCTCGTCGGACGCATTCGAATGCGGCGCATGCTCTAACGCGTGCGAAATTATCAGCGTGACTAAAGACGGAAAGCGGCTTTTTAATATAGGCGGCCGCTGCGGCAGGTATGATTACAAAGACTGAACGACATGCTTCGGTCATGAAAGGCGGGGATATAATATGCTTGGTAAGGAACTGCTCGATGTTTTGTGCTGCCCGGTCTGCAGGGGCGATTTATTTTACGCCAAGGAAATGTCAGAGCTCCACTGCAAAAAATGCCGTCTGGCTTACTCCGTAAAAGACGATATCGCGGTCATGCTAGTCGAAGAAGCGCGCAGGCTCGACGATTCAAAATAAAAGAGGTGGATAAATTGTTCAGCGAAAAATTAAAAGTTCCTATTTTCGCCAATATTAAAATTACCGATATCGACAGGCGGTTCAGGGTGTTCAAAGAGCTCGGGGTTTTTCCCGAAGTTTATATCGATTCGGATTCGCTGAACGGCATTTCGAACTCGCGATTGGAGGAATTGAAAAGCCTTTTCGTTCAAAATTCGATGCTTTCGACCATTCACGCGCCGTTCTGGGACCTTTCCCTGGGTTCGGTGGACCGCGAAGTAAGAAAGCTTTCGGTTAAAAGGATCATTACGGCTCTTAACGCGGCAAAATCGCTGGAATCTAAAAACGTGGTTTTCCACAGCGGATATACCGAAAACTCATATATTTCTTCATCTAAAAGCGATTGGAACGGAAGGCTTTTTGAAAGCCTGGCCGAAATATTGGACTATGCCGGAAGTTTCGGCGTAAAAGTTTCCCTGGAAAACGTTTATGAAACGGAACCGGATTTATTTATTTCGGCTTGCGAAACGTTCAGAAAGCAGAAGCTTGGCCTGTGTTTCGATTGCGGGCATTTCAACGTTTTCGCGAGGACTTCCTTGGAAGAATGGCTTGGCGCCGCCGCACCGTATATACGCGCCATGCACCTGCATTCCAATAACGGCAAGGCCGACGAGCACCTTTCGGTGGATTCGGGAAATATAGATTTCGAGAAAATTTTCGGCATACTTGCCGAAAAAAAGGCTACTCCGCTTCTTACGATCGAAAATAAAATAGACGATTATCTGCGCGCAAGCGTCAAAATACTCAGATCTGAAAAATATTTCAGGGTGCTTAACCGTTTTATGCCCGATTTATCGTAAAGGAACGTGACGGATATGAGCAGGAATTTTAAAAGCGTTTACGGCAAGCTTAAAAGCGTTTTCAATAATCTTAAGCGCGTGGAGCGCGGCCTTACCGGAGTGATTCATTTTACCGCTCCGTCCGGCCTAATAAGTTCGGCGGAGGCCGAAGTGCGCGCGTCTTTCTATCCGTCGGGCGTCGACGATGTTTTTATTTCACTGCTCAACGGAGTTAAGCTTAAAGAGACTCTCGCCCGTGAAGGATTTCTTGTTATCAAAAAACCCGGCGGCGGAGGCGTTCGCTATGCGTTATACGATATCGGCGGCGAGTGCTACGCGCTTGCGCTGGATTTGCCCCCGGCTCTCCGGCGGTTCGGGGCTGACTGCTTAAAGACTTCGTTGAAGCTGTGCCTGGAATTTTATGAGACGGAGCGTTCGGCGAACCTGGACGCGATGACCGGGCTTTTTAATCACGGATATTTCCAGCGCGAACTGCGTTCGCTTCTGAGCGGGTGCGAGGCCGAATTTGAATCTCTTCGCGAAAACGACGCCCCGCTGGAATACAACCTTGAAAACTCCAACGTAGGCCTTATTTTATTTGACATCGACAATTTTAAAAATTTTAACGACACGTTCGGGCATCGTATGGGCGATATAGTTATCGAAAAAGTCGCGGAAGCCGCGGAGAACGAGGTTTTAAAATTCGCGCGGGAACTTACTATCGCCCGCTATGGCGGCGAGGAGTTCGCGGTCATAACTCGCGGCCTTTCAGCCGAACGCGCTGTGGAGCTGGCCGAATCCATACGTTCCGCCGTCGAAGCCGTAGATACGGCCGCTCTGGCCAAAAAAGCCGGCATATCCCTCAAGCCGGGCCGGGTAACGGTAAGCCTGGGCGCGGCTTTTTACGAAGCCGGCGGAAATTTTTCGGCCGGAGCTTCGCTTTCGCCGATAGACGTTTGCGCGTCCGAGCTTATAAAAAAAGCCGACCTCGCGCTTTACGGCTCGAAGCACCTCGGCAAAAACCGAGTCACGCGCTATGACGAGCTGCCTTTCAAATGCGCGTCCGTTATAGAACGCAAGGGCGATTTCATCTTAGTGAACGTCGGTTCGGCTCACGGCATCGGTTATAACGATCGTTTCGAAATTTACGACGGAGTTTATAACGGCGCCACCGATGTCATAAGCGGCGCCGCCGCCAAGAAAATAGGCTGTTATCCGCGCATGCTCAAAGGCGTGATACGCGTTTCTAAAAATTACGGCGTTTTCGATTCCACTTTAATGGAAAAGATGGCCGTGTGCGAAATCGAGCGTGAAAGCCTTCCTATAGCAGCCGGGGATACATGCGCCCCTCTGAATGCCGGCGAAAAGGAATTATATTCGGGCGACGTTTTCCTGCCCCGGGATATTTTTCCGCCGCAATACTATTGCGGTTCTGCGGCTAACGGCGGCAGAGAACTTTCCGCTTTCGGGCACCTGATATTGATAGACTATAAAAATTTGATCGGCAAAGTTAAATACAGCGCCCCGGTTAAATTCGGGCAGATGGTGTCGGATGTCGAAAATCTGGCGCCGAATAAAGGCTTAAAATATGAAAAGCTGGTCAGACTTTCTTCGGATAAGACGGTGCTGTGCTTTAAATCCGAAATCGTTTCCGGCGCCCTGGAAAGTTTCATAGAAAGCGCTAACGCAAGGCTGAAAGATTCGGCCGGCGAAGATTCCGGCATAAGAGTGAGCGTTTTAAACGCTGCCGCTTTGAAAAAAACGCCGTCCTGCGATATGGAAATTTTAAAATATCTACGCATGGCCGATTTTGTAAATAGCTATTATAAAAACGCCTCTTTTATTGAGCAATTTGATTATGAGACCTGCCGCCGGTACGGCCTGTTCTATTATTACCGTTCCCGGCATTCGGCGGCGCTGGAAATTTTCGCTCGTTACGAAACTATTTTCAGGCAGCCTCCCGATTTCAGGTTTTACCAGAACGCGGGCGTCGTGGCTTTAAAAATAAATAAGACCGGACTCGCGATTAAATATTTTATGATGGCCGAAAAACTCGACGGAACTTCGCCGGTTCCCAAATCCAATCTGGGCCTGATATACTCCATGACCGGAGCTTACGGGAAGGCGGCGCAATATTACGCCCAATGCCTGGAGCTGGAGCCGCAGAGCGTTCTTTATAACAACAATCTGGCCTACGCTCTTTTGATGCTCGGAAAAAATCTTAAATACGCGCTTAAATGCAGTAAGGCGGCCGTAGAAAATTGCTCCGCCGCTCAGCTTCCCGAATTTCTTGATACGCTCGGCGACCTGCACATGCGTCTTAAAAATTTCGCCGATGCGTCGTCGGCTTATAAAAAAGCGTTGAGCGCGTCGGACAGGCCGGCGGCGCCGGCAGCGTATCTTAAGCTCGCGCGCGCGTCGCTTATGGCGGGTGAAAAACCGGCCGCGTTAAAGATAATTGAAATGATGAAAACTTCGGATGAATTTGCATGCGCCGCTTCGGAAATAGCCGAATTCGAAAAAATTATCGATAAATATTAAAAAAAATTGAAACATCTATTGAAATTTATGCTGAACTTGCGTATAATATAATGTTTCATAACGGTTAGCCCGAAAATACAAGCTTGGAATATACGGCCGAAAGGAAGATGGTAAAATAAGTGTACTTAAAAAATCTTACGATTCATGGCTTTAAATCATTCGCCAATCGTACAACTCTCGAGTTCCCCTCGAACTTGCTCGGAATAGTCGGCCCGAACGGATCGGGCAAATCCAATATATGCGATTCAATCCGCTGGGTCCTCGGCGAGCAGAGCTCCAAGGCGCTTCGCGGCCAGAAAATGGACGACGTGATATTCGGCGGCACATCTACAGCTCCGCCGGCCAAATTTTCGGAAGTGCGCCTTACCTTCGATAATAAATCGCGCTTTTTCAAAGTGGATTCCGACGAATTCGTGCTCACTCGCAAAATTTACCGCACCGGCGACAGCGAATATATCATAAACGGCGAGCAGTGCCGCCTTAAAGACATCAAAGAAAAAATAATGGACACAGGCCTGGGCCGCGACGCTTATTCAATAATAGGCCAGGGCATGGTGGATAACATAATAAGCTCTCCCAGGGGCAACGAGCGCCGCGCAATCATTGAAGAAGCGGCCGGCATAGTCAAATATAAAGCCGACAAGAACGAATCGCTCCGTAAAATCGCCGACACGCAGGTTAATATAGACAGGCTGTCAGACCTCATACTCGAGCTCGAAAAACAGCTGGGGCCGCTTTCGCTGGCCGCTCAGATCGCGCAGCGCTATCTGGCCATAGAAGAGCAGCTACGCAATAAAAAAATGAAAAAGCTGGTCTATGAATTCGACGCGCAGTGCCGTGAATTGTCGCTAAAAAAAGCCACGGTGGGCGAATACCACAAAAAGCGCGAAGAGCACACCCAGAAGGTTATAGTATTTACGGCCGAAGTAGAGGCGATGCAGGCCAAAGTCGTCACCTTGAACGATAAAAACGCGCAGATAAAAAAAGATAATTACGACATTATAGTCGAGCAGGAAAGCCTTCAAAATATCGAAAAAGACCTTCTGACAAAAATCACCGAAATTAACGCCAACCGCGAGTCTTATGTGCGCACGGTAGACGAGGTCGGCGAAAAAATAGAAGCGCTCGAAACCGAAAACAAATCGATCGAAACCGATATAAGCTCCACCGAAGAATATCTTAAGTCGCTCGATATCGAAATTAAACAGCTGCACGAAGATATTAGCAGCATTTCGGCCCGCCTTAAAAGCAGCGAAAAAACCCTCAACGTTTCCGAAGATACCACGTACGAGAGCATTAACGAGCTTTCGAACGCTAAAAACAGCCTCAATCAGTATGAAGGCGAATTGAAGTTCACCGAACAGCAAATCAAAAAACTCGAATTTGAAACGATACGTCTCGAAGACCGCATTAAAGAATTTACGCTGAAAAATTCCAGAGGCTCGAGCGAGCAGCAGACTAACAGGCAGAAACATACCGAATTAAAAAAACGCTTCGGTGAAATAAACGAAAAGCTTCAGGGTCTTTTCGGCGAAGAAAAGCAGCTGTTAAAAACGATCCAGGACAATACAGCCGAACTTATTACCGCCAGGGCCCAGCTCAAAGCCCAGGAAGACGTCCGCAAAAATTTCGACGGTTTCGCCAGGGGCGTTAAATGCCTCATGGACGCTAAAACTCAGCGCCCCGACCAGTTCAAGGGGATCTGCGGTCTGGTTACAGAGCTCGTAAGCGTGATTCCGGAATACGAAACGGCCATAGAAGTGGCTCTCGGCGGCAATATGCAGAGCGTGGTCATGGAAAAAGCCCGTGACACCGAGCCGTGCATAGATTTTTTGAAGAAGACGAACGGCGGCCGCGTTACTTTCCTGCCTTTGGATACGGTAAGGCCCGGAAATCCCGGAATCATCCCTTCCGGTTTAAAAGGGTTCATAGGCATAGCCACCGATCTGGTAAAATTCGACAAAAAATATCAGAGCATTTTCGAGTATCTCCTCAATCCGGTGCTGGTCGTCGATACTCTGAAAAACGCAACGGAATTCGCCACTAAAAACCGTTTTTCCGGACGCATCGTCACGCTCGGCGGCGAGCTTATAGCTTCCAGCGGAGCCATAACGGGCGGTTCGCTCGCAAAAAGTTCAGGCGGCGGTCATTTTTCAAATTCGGGAAATACCGAGATGCTTAAATCGCGCGCAGTGTACCTCGACGACAAAATCAATCAGGACAATATCAAGCTCGACGCGGTCAGAAAAAAAATCGACGCGCTTAAAGCCGAGAATGAAACGGTTAAAACCGAAATGACCAGGCTTTCCGCCATACTTGAAACCAGCGAAGAAAGCGGCGTGGATTACGCGCAGATGCTGAAAAATTCCGAAAGCGAAATGTCCGCGCTGGCCGGGGAGCTCGAAGGACACAAAAAAAATAAGGTCAGGCTCGAGGCCGAAATTGAAAAGTATAAAAAAATAGTGACCGCGCTCGAGGAAAAATCAAGGGCTTTCCACGAAAACGTCAAGAAAAATAAAAGCAGCCAGCAGGAAGAGCGCGAAACTTACGCCAAGTTAAGCGCTATTCTGACCGATAAAAAAGTAGAGCAGGCTTCCACTACCACTAAATTAAATAATTTTCGCAAGAAAATAATAGACAACAAGAACGAAATCGAAAAACTCGATAAACGCACGAGAGTAGACCAGGGCACTCTCACGAAGTTCGAAGAGGCATACCGCGAAAACAGCGCTAAGCTTTCCGACGTGGTCGCGAAACTCGAGGTTATCAAATCTAAGACGTCCAGCATCGAGGCCCAGAAAGAAGAAATAACTAAAGAGCTCGACACGCTGGCCACGCAGATAAGGATAAAAGAAAACCTTATAGCTTCGCGCAATAAACAGTCCATGGAAATGCTTACGAAAATTCATGAGTTCGAAATACAGCAAACCGAGATAGAAATAAATATCAAAAATATCAACAACACCCTGGAAACGGAATTTAAGATCCGCGAGAGCGACTTTCCGGCTTACCGCGACGAAACGTTCAAATATGAAACGGTCGCCGATGAGATAGCCGAACTTCAGCAGAACAGAGACCGCCTGGGCATAGTGAATATATCCGCCATAGAAGATTATAAAACTTTGCAGCAGCGCGTAAACGAACTGAAAACCCAGCGCGACGACCTGGTTTCGGCCCGCGACGCCATCTATAAAATAGTCGAGAAAACGGACGCCGAATGCACCAAGCTGTTCATGGAAACTTTCAATAAAATAAACGAGTTCATCGGCGAGATTTTCCAGCTCCTGTTCAACGGCGGAAGCGCTAGGCTCGTGCTGGAAGACGAATCCAAGCCCCTGGAATGCAATATCGATATTAAGGCTCAGCCGCCGGGAAAAAAGCTTCAGAGCATAACCCTTATGAGCGGAGGCGAAAAGTCCCTCACGGCGCTTTCACTTTTATTTTCGATACTCAGGATCAAGCCTTCGCCGTTTTGCATTCTTGACGAGGTAGAAGCCGCGCTGGACGAATTCAACGTCCTTCGATTCGTAAAAATGCTCGATAATTTCAAGGACAAAACGCAGTTTCTGATAATAACCCATAACAAGCAGACGATGCAGCATCTTGACCTGCTTTACGGCGTCACGATGGAAGAAAAAGGCATATCCAAAATAATATCTGTGCGGCTCGAACAGGCGTACGATATAATAGACATGAACGCAGCGAAGGCTTCGGCCGCCGTTAAAAGCATGGCGTAAAAGTTTTGCGGGTATTGCGGCCCCGGAAGGCCGTTTTTAATAAATGTAAAATTTTTAAAAGGGGTGGTCGCTATCAGCTCTTTATTATTTAAACAGCTTTCATTTAGGTGGCAGAAAGTTTCAAGTTTTATTAAGGTTGTCGTTTATTATCCCGGCGACGTCGTTCGCGAGAAAAAAAAAGATTTTCCGGGCGCGGCAAATGCGCTTATCTTTTTACTTGCTTGTTTTTACATTGCCGTCTTCATATTTTATTTTAACTTCGGCCTTTCAGGATACCTGCTTCCATGGTCCGGCGTCGTCGACCGCATCGAATATAAGGCTCCTGCGGTATCAAATATGCCCGACGTGAGCGTCGTCCA
>JAKPTH010000612.1 GCA_029571125.1 bacterium | reverse complement strand
AGCTTGTTTTAACGGCTTGAAAAGAGTTTTTAATCATGAATATAACCCGGTCTAACTATAACGGCGTCTTATTGCTCCGCATAGACGGATCCATCGATTCGGTCTCGTCGGACGAGCTCAAAAACACTCTTTTAAAGCTGTTGTCCGAGGGCGAAAAATTTTTCATCCTCGATTTTTCAAGGGTCAATTACATATCCAGCTCCGGCCTTGGCAGCCTCGTCATCGCGGCTAAAATGCTCACCATCAGAAAGGGCTTTCTGGCAGTATGTTCATTAAACGATCATGTTAAAAAAGTCTTCGACATAGTAAGGCTCGACAACTTCATCAACGTGTATGAAACTTTGCAGGAAGCCGGAGAAGCGGTTACGCAAAAACTTCCCAAAAATTCAGAAGCGAAGTAACGCCTTTCTTTTCATAATTACCAATCGGCTTCAGGCTGCATTCAAAATATTGCCTTTATACTTGATTATTAAACGGCTTTGTGTTAATATTCAATATATTAAATATTGAGAAGGTTTTTATGACGACTAATATCACGCTCATACATACGTTAAAGAGTTCCTTTCAAAGAACCGGTATCGCTTTACTGATGGCCTTATTTTTAGCCGGCCCTCTGGCGGCAGGCCGCGCCGGCGGCCAGGAAAAATCGTTCGACGACCTTATAAATCTCAACTTAAACGAACTGGCCGACGTCGTGGTATCGACGCCTTCCAAAACTTCTCAAAAGCTCAACGACATCCCCGGCACGGTAAGGATTATAACAGCCAGGCAGATAGCCGACCGCGGCTATTCAACCCTCGACGAAGCGCTTTCCGACCTGCCCGGCATGCAATTTCGCGATATAAACGGCTATAACAGCTATGTTTTCATGAGAGGCCTGCCCAGTCAGAATAACCTGATACTGGTTTTGGTAGACGGCGTGCAGATCAACGAGCTCAATTCAGGCGGGTTTTACGGCGGCGGGCATTACAATCTCGCCAACGTAGAGCGGATCGAAGTGGTTTACGGCCCCACGTCGGCCATGTACGGCACTAACGCCGTATCGGGCGTAATCAATATAATCACGAAAAAGCCGGCGGACTCGAAAGGCATGCGCATAAGCTCCCTGGCGGGCGGTTTCGGCGCGAGGCAACACGACTTCGTTTACGGACATTACGACGAAAAAAACGATCTGGGCCTCAATATATCGGCCATGTTCAAAAGCACTAAAAAAGCGGACCTTAAAGGCGCTCAGGGCGGCGGCAACTGGTCGGATTCCATGGATAATTTTGAAGACGATTCGGCTATCGACGCGAAAGTCCTTCACAAGCGCTTCACTTTCGGGTTGAATTATCAGAACAAGCGGACGTCCTACGCGACAAAGGAAAAGACTTTCGGCACGCTTTTCAAGGACTTCGACACCAGCTGGCGCATCAACTTTTTAAACGCTTACGTCAAATACGATTATCATAAAAGCAACCGATGGTCGTGGAATTCCACTCTATACTACCGCGACGCGACCGTCGAAGACGACACGCTGCCGCTAATAAGCATGGCCTCGGCCGCCGGCCCCGGATATCAGGAGCGCTGGTACCGGCCCAATCATCTTATCGGGCTTGAAAACAGGCTGAACCGCGATTTAAGCCGCAGGCTGTCGCTTGTCATGGGGACGGTCTCCGAGCGGGAATCGCTCTCGTCCGGATTTTCTAAATCACGCAGCGGCTCCGAATCGGTGATGCCGCCGGCCCCGCAGGAACCGGCGATGCTGAATAACGGCTTATCCAGCGTTTACGCACAGCTGCAATTGCGGCTGAGCGATCCGGTCAGCCTTACGGCGGGCGCGCGTTTCGACGACAGCGACACTTACGGAAAAGTGGCGACTCCCAGGGTAGGTTTAGTTTTCAACAAAGACAGGTTCCACGCCAAGCTTTCATACGCCGAAGCGTATCGCGCTCCAAAGCCCTGGGACTATAGCGACGGGCTGGGCAACCCCGGCCTTACGCCCGAAGAGATGAAAGCGGTGGAATTCGGCGCCGGTTATTCATTTACGGAAAATCTGCACGGCGGATTTTCTATTTACCGCAATACGCTCGCCAACAGCCTCGTAAGGGAAAATATAGGGGCCAACTGGCGCTGGTCCAATATAGGGCGCATCAAAGTTACAGGAATCGAAGGCGATCTCGAATATAAAAAAAATAAATGGAAATCCTACCTTAATTATACTTACACAAATTCCGCGGACCAGGACGGCTCGGAAGTTGCCGAAATTTCGCCCAACACGGCCAACGCCGGTTTTCAGTACGCTTTCACCAGGCGGCTGAACCTGGATCTGCGCGGGCAATATCTGGGCAAACGCAAAAACACTCATCCTATAGGCGGTTCAAACGATCTGCACGTCGGCGGCGCTTTCATACTTAACGGAACGCTCAACTTTTCGGGTCCGGACGGTTATGACTTTCAGATATCGGCCAGAAATATTTTCAACAAAGAATACTACCATACTTCTAATTCGTCGGTAAGCGCCTACAGGCAGCCGCAGTCTTATATAACGGTCAAAGCCGCGAAGCAGTTTTAATAAAAAACGGCGGCTGTTAAGTTATGAGTTAAAAATAATCATCGTTAAAGAAGGCCAAAAATGAGTAAAGAAGATATTTTAAAGATTTTAAACGATTATAAAACCGAAAATGCTAAAAATTATGGAATAAAGACAATTGGATTATTTGGCTCTTACGCTCGCGGAGACTATAACGCTCAAAGCGATATCGACATTTTCATTACTATGCAAAAACCTAATATAATAGTTCTTTCAAGAATCAGGACTGAACTCGAAGAAATCTTAAATACTCACGTCGACTTAATAGAATATCGTGAAAAAATGAACGGCTTTCTTAAATCTCGAATTGACAACGAGGCTATTTATGCATGATAAAGAGCTATTAAAAGAAATATTTAATCAAATACTCGGAGCGTGTGAAAGAATTCTTAAAAAAACCTGCAATGTCAGAGATCCTGATTTTTTTTACTCGAGTGAAGAAAATATGGATAAACTTGACGCTATATGTATATTACTAATGGCCATTGGTGAAAGCATTAAAAAAATAGACAAAATCACAGATGGCAAATTACTTTTAAAATATCCTCAAGTTGATTGGAAAGGGCTTAAAGGACTTCGCGATATTATTGGACATCAATATTTTGACATTAATGCAGAAGCCATTATTCAAACATGTAATAATGATATTACAGTTTTAAAGGACACTATTATTAATATGCTCAAAAACATATAATTTCAAGCGCAATTATTATATAAAACATTCATAATGTTTTATATACTTAAAAATTACCGGAGGAAATATGAAAAAAAGTTTTATTATCGCCGTACTTTTTATCCTGTTTTTTTCGATTCAGCCAGTTCAAGCTAAAGAAAGCGATACCGAGCTTTATAAAAAAGGCGTAAAGCTCGATGAAGAAAGAAAGTCCGACGAAGCGGTAAAAATGAATACGGCTAAAAAAAATAAAGGAAGTGATTCCGTGAACGAAAAAAATAAAAAATATTTAAGGTTCGTCTTGCTGCTTAAAAACGTTAAAAAGCTCAATCCTGAATTGATTAACGAGCATGTCGCCTACATGAAATCGCTCAATGAAAAGGGCGTTCTCGAATTATGCGGGCCGTTCGTGGACGATTGGCAGGGCGGAATGGTAATAGTCAAAGCGGCTAATATAGAAGAGGCAAAAAAAATAGCAGAAAGCGATCCTTTTATAAAGAAAGGCTTCGACACTTATGAAGTCCGCCAGTGGCTTATGGGGTCGAAGGAAAACGATTTTCTGCAATAGAACAGGAGAAATGTCTATGAAAGTAAAAGTGAAAAACAATGTGGACTGGGTTGGAAAGATCGACTGGGAGCTTAAAAAATTCCATGGCAACGAGTATTCGACCCACAGGGGATCTTCTTATAATTCATACCTCGTAAAAGAAGGCAAAACCGTTCTCATCGATACGGTCTGGAAGCCGTTCGCGAAAGAATACGTTGAAAACCTCAAAAAAGAGGTCGATTTAAATAAAATAGATTTAATAATAATAAACCATTCTGAAGTCGATCACAGCGGAAGCCTTCCCGAGCTTATGCGCCTGATACCGCAAGTTCCGATTTACTGCACAGAAAACGCCGTAAAATCGTTAAAAGGCCACTATCATGAAAACTGGAACTTCAAGACGGTCAAAACGGGCGATAAAATAGATATCGGCAACGGCAAAGAGCTCGTCTTCGTGGAAATGAAAATGCTCCACTGGCCCGACAGCATGGCGGTTTACATGACCGGCGACAATATACTTTTCAGTAACGACGCATTCGGCCAGCATTACGCGAGCGAGTTTTTATTCAACGACCTGGTCGATCAGTCCGAGCTTTTTTCGGAATGCATCAAATACTACGCCAACATTTTAAATCCATTCAGCGCCCTGGTAGAGAAGAAAATAAATGAAATACTGGCGATGAATCTGGCTATCGATATCATAGCGACGAGTCACGGCGTAATATGGCGCGACAACCCGGTTCAGATAGTAGAAAAATATCTGGCGTGGTCTAAAAAGTACCAGGAAAACCAGATAACCGTTCTTTTCGACACCATGTGGGACGGAACGAGGGTCATGGCCGAAAACATCGCGGCCGGAATCAAGCAAAAAGACGCCGAAGTAACCATAAAGCTTTTCAACGTATCCAAAACCGACAAGAACGATATTATGACCGAAGTTTTCAAGTCAAAAACGATACTCGTAGGCTCGCCGACCATCAATAATGGAATTTCGTCGGCCACCGCGGGCATTCTCGAAGAAATCGAAGGCCTGAAGTTCAAAAACAAAAAGGCTGCGGCTTTCGGATGTTACGGCTGGAGCGGCGAATCGATAACGAGAATAAACGGCATGCTCGAAAAATCGGGGTTTAAAGTTGTAAACCCGGGCCTTAAGTGCCTGTGGAACCCCGACGAGGAAAGCATCGAAAAATGCAGGGCGTTCGGCGCAGAGGTATGCGTAAGCTAAGTCCGCTCATAAAATTTTATGTTAAGAATCAACTTTCTAACCTGGTTTAAAAGCTCCGATACGGACGGCGGCGCCGATTCAATTCATCCGCAGGCGCCCGCCCCCGCTCCCGCTCCTCCCGCGCGCGACGTAAAGGCGCTTTTCTGGGAGGCGATCGGGCGTTCTGACGTTGCGGCCGCCGAAAAGCTGCTGGACGAAGTTCCAGCGCTGGTTAATCTTTCCATCGACGACAAGCGGCTCATCGATTTCAAAAAATTTTTCGAAACCGGGCCGGTGGGTTTCGACGACCGCATAGACCGCGCCGATTACGAATCGGACGGCCATCACTACGGTTTTACGCCGCTCGCCTCGGCCTGTCTGAAAGGCGACGAAGTTCTGGCGGATTTATTTTTAGCGCGCGGCGCGGATATCGAAACTGCTGACAGTTATGGGTTTACGCCTATAATGTGCGCGCTGATGTCGCAAAACGAAAATCTGGTCAAATCGCTCATAAATTTCGGCGTCGAATTAAATCGTTTTTCGCTGAGCGGCACGCAGTATGCGCTCAAGCCGGTAAGCCCGCTGACGCTGGCGGTCAAGCTGTGCGAGCTCGAAACCATCGCATTAATGCTTGAAAAAGGCGCCGACGCGGATTTCTGCGCATACGAAGGCGGCAATCCGCTCAATATAGCTTTCGAGTATAACCGTCTGGACGCGGCAGTGATGCTTATAAAATCAGGCGCGAGCATCGAAAAAGCTTTCAAGTACGACGGTTATTACGTAAGGGCCGACCAGGCGGCGTTTTATCTGGAAGCGGCTTTGAGGGCGTTCGGGCAGGATTCCGGCAACGCGCGTTTTTATGAGAAGGTATTTTTCAAAGCTAACGGCGCGAGTTTGAAATATCTTATATACTGCGCGGCGCGCGGGGATTACGCCGCCACAATGAAAATGCTGTTGGCGCGGGGCGTCGATATAGAAGAAGACATATCGAACGCGGAAGTCGTCAATTTTTACCCGGAAAAAGTCGAAATAACGCCTCTGATAGCCGCGGCGGCCGGCAGCTGTTATGAAACGGTCAAGCTGCTGGTCGAACTCGGCGCCGACCTCAAAAAATCCAACAACGCGGCGCTGCGTTACGCTCTGGAAGGCCTGACTGTTTTTCGCCGCTATTACCGGTCGAGCATTTGCCACATCGGTTCCTTCTACGAAAACAAAAGGCGTCTGCTGCGGCTATTGATCGCAGCCGGATCGCGTTTCGTCCCCGGAAAGTATTCATATTTCGAGGAGCCGATCGGCCTGCTGCTCGCCTATACGCCGGACGATTCCGAGCTGCTGGAGCTGGTTTTGAATAACATCCCGGACGATCATTTTAAGAGCGTCATAATGGATAAAAACCTTATAAAATCGGTCGTCGAGGCCAGGCATCTCGAGGCCATAAAAACGCTTCTCACGCATGGCGCGCGAGTTGACGCCAGGGACGCGAACGGCAACACCTGTCTGATAACCGCGGTCCGCAGGAAGAAGAACGCTGATTTGATAAATTTGTTAGTCGCTAACGGCGCGGACGTGAACGCGCAAAACCAGGCCGGCGATTCCGCTCTTACGGTAGCGGCGGCGGCCTGCGGCGTTGATATCATTGAAAAACTCATCTCGCGCGGCGCGAAAATCGATCACGCAGGCCCGGCCGGCCGAACGGCGCTAATGAACGCCATAGCGTATTTCAACGAAGCGGCCGCGCTCGCACTCATCAAAAAAGGCTGCCGTACCGACATTGCCGGCAACGACGGCCGAAACGCTCTCGCCATGGCCGAATCCAAAAGGATGACCGCGGTCGCTGAAGCGATAAAGAGTGCGGGAAGGGGTTAAAGTACAATTGTTGAAGGGAAAATTAAAATGAAAATATATAATAAAATCGTAAGGGACAAAATTTTAGAAATAATCGAAAAAGAAGGACGCGTTTACAGCAGTAAAATATTAAACGATAAAGAAGCGGCTGAAATGCTTGCGCTTAAAATCAAAGAAGAGGCAGATGAATTTATCGCGGCGCCGTCAAAAGAAGAAATGGCTGATTTTCTTGAAGTAATTTATTCGATAGCTTCGAAATACGGTTGGGATTTAAACGAAATAGAAAAAATAAGACTTGATAAAATAAAAAACGCGGCGGTTTTGAAAAAAATATTTTTTTAATAAATACTGACTAAATGAAACACACTAAAGATTCAAGAACAATAGATTTATTCACCAATAGAACTGAAGAGCTAGAGTTTCTTCCACAGCTGGAATACGCTCTTGAAGATTGTGATGCTGCGGTTTTTAATGTCGCTTTCATAATGCGTTCCGGGCTTGAATTACTAAAAAAACATATTCGCCGTGTGGTCGAAAGAGACTGCCATGTGGATGTAATAACGGGCATTTATATGGGCGCAACCCAACCGGCAGCGCTTTCCGAACTGCTTCTTGAATTCGGAGGTAAAATCAATCTGCGCTGTTACAAAAATGAACTCGGCGCTTTTCATCCTAAAGTTTATTATTTTAAAAGAAAAAATCTTTGCAGTGTAATATTTATAGGCTCGTCAAACCTTACATATACCGCACTAAAAACAGGCGTCGAATGGAATTGCAAAATAACGTCCGAATCAAATGAAGCGCTTTTTATTAAAGTAGAAAACGAGTTACAGGAACTATTATCAGATCGCAATAGCGAGACTGTCACACCCGATTTCATCCGAAAATATGAATTATCGTGGAAACCCAATACATTACATTCCGTTGAAAAAAGCGAACGACGTTCAAAAATTAGAGGTCCCAATCCTGCTCAATCGATAGCCTTGCTTCAATTAAAAGATACGCGCGAAGAAGGATATAAAAAAGCGCTGGTTATCGCCGCCACAGGAGTCGGTAAAACTTTTCTCGCTGCGATGGACTCAATAGCTTTTAAAAAGGTATTATTTATAGCTCATGTAGAGGAAATATTGAACCAGGCGGCAAATACATTCGAGCAAATACATCATGGCAAGTCGATCGGTAAATATTGCGGCTCTAAAAAAGAGGCCGGGTGTGATGTAGTCTTCGCTTCAATTCAAAGTATCAGCAGGCAGGATAATTTAAAAACTCATTTTTTACCCGAACAGTTTGATTATATTATAATAGACGAATTTCATCATGCCGCGGCTAATAGTTATAAAACTGTTCTCGATTATTTTAAACCCGCCTTCCTGCTTGGATTGACCGCCACTCCTGATCGTATGGACAATCGCGACATTTATTCGCTTTGTGATCAGAATATAGCTTATGAAGTCAATCTCAAAAAAGCAATTGAAAGTCAATGGCTGGTCCCGTTCGCCTATCATGCAATTTATGATGAAACAATAAATTATGAAAATATAAAATATGTTAAAGGTAAATACGACGAAGCTGAACTGGAAAGAGTTTTTATAAATTCGGACCAATCATACAAACGAGCCGATATTATAAGAGATAAATATTTACAATATAGACGGGATGAAAAAACTCTTACCGTAGCATTTTGTTCGTCTATTAACCATGCTAATTATATGGCCGAAAATTTTTTAAAGCATGGTATCGCTGCAGTTCCGCTGCATTCCGCTATAGCCGATTTTTTCAAAAACGAGCGTATCACGGCACTATGCAAAAAGAATACCGGCAATGCAAGTTTTAGCAGGCATGAAGCTATAAGCGCTTTTGAATCGAGAAAGATAAAAGTATTGTTCGTTGTTGATATTTTTAATGAAGGCGTCGACATACCGCACATCGAGATGGAGCTTTTTTTAAGGCCCACTGAGTCTTTTACTATTTTTCTGCAGCAGCTGGGCCGCGGCCTGAGATTAT
>JAKPTH010000611.1 GCA_029571125.1 bacterium | reverse complement strand
CGAAGCCGAGGCGGCGGCCGAATTATTTGTTTTGATAGCTAAATGCGAGAAGGAGATTTATGAAAAGAACCGTTCGGTAATGGCGAAGAGCGTAATAGCGTCATACGAGCAGATAATAAATAAATATCCCTACTCGGAACTCGGCGCGGAAGCTTGCTTTCAGATCGGGCAGATTTACGAAAAAGAATTGAAAGATAACGACGAAGCTTTAAAATTTTATGAAAAATGCGTCGTAGAGTATCCGGTGACCACTTTCGCGGCTTCTTCGCTTTACCGCACGGGCCAGATTTACGAATCTCGCGAAGATTACGAAGGCGCTATAATAGCCTATCAGAGGCTATCCAACGACTTCGCTAAGTATCAGATAGCGGTCGATTCGCTGCTTCGGGTAAAGGACATTTACGCGACAAAAATGAAACAAAACAATAAAACTATCGATAAATCGATAGAAGCGTATTATGAAGTTCTCAACAACTATCCCGAAAATAAAAAAACGCCCGAAGTGCTTATGGAGCTGGCTAAATTTTACAAAGAAAAGAAGGGCGACGCTGAAAATTCGATCAAAACCTATCAGCAGGTCATAGAAAGGTTTGAAAAAGACCCGAAAGCGTATGACGCGTACATGGAAATCGCCAGGATTCATGAAGAAAACAAAGATTATAAAAACCTCGCTCAGACTTACAACAAGCTGTACGAAGCTTATCCGGCGCATGAAAAAGCGGATAAGACTTTATTTGAAATAGCTCAGATTTACGAGATCAACCTTCGCGAATATAAGAAAAAACGCATAGACGATAAAACCTATTTCAGGCTGGAAAAGAATAACCTCAATGAAGCCGTTAAATACTACACTAAAATCGTGGATAATTTTCCGCAGAGCAAATACGCTCCCATGGCGCTCATGAAAATAGGCGATATATTGAATACCGATATGGCCAACGGCCTGGACGCGAGGCTTATGTATAAAGCTGTAGTGGAAAAGTATCCTGACAGCAAGGAATACGCTCAGGCGCTTGAAACTTATAACAAAATGAGATAAGACAATAAAATCAAAAAACGTTAAAATAAAAAAGGCCGTCAAAATAGCTTCTGACGGCCTTTTTTATTGCGTTTAGCCGGAGCTAGAACATATTCACGTTTTCTTTGATTACGTCGTAGCGTTTTCCGAACGCTCTTTCAAGATCTTGCTTCGTGATCGTGAGCGGATCGGGAACGTCTTTGGTGGAGCGGATATAGGTAAGCATATCTCGCGCGTCGGAGCCGGGGACGGAAAGGTTATTTTTCTTGTAGAGCCCTTCGAATACGTTGAAAAGCTCCTTGAGTTCGGCATCGTTCTGCTGAGAGCCGAGCTTTTTGGCGGTGGCGGTGAATATTTTTTCGGCCACTTCGGTGGGCGGGTTGAAGGTGGCGAGATTGAAAGGCAGGCGGCGTCTGAATGCCTGATCGAGTATGTCGTCCATTTTCATATTGGAAGAAAGCACGATTCTTTCTTTTACCGGGAAGCGAGCGCGGCCGTTAGTCAGCTCCAGCACGTCCGCTTCCGATTCGAATAGCGTTATGAAGCGGTTCAGGATTTCGATCGAGCTTTTCTGGTTGGGATTGCGCGGCGGGTTACGCCCGAAATCGTCTATTATCATCATTCCCAGGTTCGCTATGACCTGCGGCGGAAGTATAAGGCCTCGCATGTCGAAGTATTCTACGCTCGAGTTGGTGCAGACGACTATCTTGGGCGGTTTGGCGTATATCCACCGGTTGTCGTAGGTTTTGAGAGTTTCCTTGTCGATGGTGGCGTCGAGCGATTCGTGTACGCCGTCTATGTAGAAAGGATATATATCGCCGTTAAGATAAACCGAATAAGGTATGTAGATGGTGTAATTTAAAAGGTTGTGCAGAACTTCCGTTATGGCGGTTTTGCCGTTGCCGGGAGGGCCGTATATCAAAAACGGCCTTCTGTTGGTTACGAGCGTTTTGAGCTCCATTTTGAAATCATCAGAAAGATGAAGGCCGCGCTGTGTGCAAATAGCGTTGATGTCATCCATTTTTATATTCAGGTCCAGCCTGGCCGACTGTTCTTCGACGCTCTTGCAGTAGTCTTCGAACGCCACAGGCGCGATGTAGCTTTTGTATCTATATTTGTCCATCATTTCGTTGTGGGCGGCTTCGCCGAGCGATAGGATCCTGTAATGCAGCTGATTGGTAATTTGCGACGTGAAAGTTTCTATCATCTTGCTTTTTTCTTTCAAGTCGGTTATGATCGGCTTTATGACGAAATTGGGGACTTTAAGTTTTTCGGCTATGCCGAATTCGCTTTCACCGTTTATCGCCGAGTCTTTAAGCACGGATAAAATAAGAAAAACTATGACGCGGTCCGGTATTCTGAGCTCTTCCATTTTGGTGGGTTTCTTTGGTTTATGATCCGCCATTTTTTACCTCCGTTATGATTTTATTTGTAATGAGCCTATTTTTTTTTCGTATTTATTTTTTTTTGATCCGGCTTGATAATTATCTGCTGAGCTTCGCCCGGGTTGACTATTACCTTGGTGTTGGCCGGCACGGATTTAGTTATCCAGACGTTGCCCCCGATTATGGCGTTTCTGCCGATTACCGTTTCGCCGCTGAGAATAGTGGCGTTGGAGTAAATAACGGCGTTATCTTCTATGGTCGGATGGCGTTTCTGGTGCCTTATGATGTTTCCGTCCTTGTCGCGCGGGAAGCTGAGAGCGCCGAGCGTCACGCCCTGATAAAG
>JAKPTH010000589.1 GCA_029571125.1 bacterium | reverse complement strand
CAGGCAGACCGGCAAAACTTCTATCGCCGTCGATACCATAATAAACCAGCGAGGGCAGGACGTTATATGCATTTACTGCGCGATAGGGCAGCGGACTTCTTCGGTAGCGAAGGCCGTGGCGCACCTGAAGGAAAAAGGCGCCATGGAATACACGGTGGCGGTCGTAACCGAAGGCGGCGACGCGCCCGGCCTGCAATATATTACGCCCTACGCCGCCACTTCGATCGCGGAATATTTTATGCAAAAAGGGCGCGACGTTCTTATCGTTTACGACGATCTGACGCATCATGCCAGGGCTTACCGCGAACTGTCGCTGCTTTTGAGACGCCCGCCCGGCCGCGAGGCTTTTCCGGGAGATATATTTTATATACATTCCCGCCTGCTGGAGCGCGCAACGCATCTCGCGCCGGAGCTCGGGGGCGGTTCGCTCACTGCGCTGCCCATAATAGAAACCGAAGCGCAGAATATTTCGGCATATATCCCTACGAATCTTATTTCAATAACCGACGGCCAGATTTACCTTTCGCCGAAACTTTTCGAGCTCGGCGTGCTGCCGGCCATAGACATCGGAAAATCGGTTTCGCGCGTCGGCGGAAAGGCGCAGTGGGGAGCATACCGTTCGGTGGCGGGCGATCTCAAACTGGCCTACGCCCAGTTCGAAGAGCTCGAGGCTTTCGCTCGTTTCGGGGCGCGTCTCGATGAAAATACCCGTAAAATAATAGAACATGGCCGTAGAATCAGGGAGATGCTCAAGCAGCAGGAATCAGAGCCGGCTTCGGTTCCCGAACAAATAATATCGCTTCTGGCGCTTATAAACGGACTGCTCGACGAAATTCCCCTCGATTCGGTCCGGGACGCCGAACGCGCGCTGAAAAAAGCCGCAGCCGGCCTCCCCGAACCGCTAGTTAAAAGTTTTTTTTCTCAAAGCAAACTCGACAAAGAAGGCCGCGAGGCCATTCTCGCAGCCGCTGAAAAGGCTCTATCGCAATTCAGGAGAAAACAATGAGCGACACGCTTGAAAGTTTAAGCCGCAAAATTCACGGTGCGAAAGACCTTGAATCGGTAGTGCGCACCATGAAAGTGCTTGCCGCTTCGAGCATCGGCCAGTATGAAAAAGCCCTGCGTTCGCTGGATGATTATTTTCAGGCCGTAGAGATGGGGCTTTATATTTATTTTCGCCAGTTCGAAAACGGCTTCGAGTCCGCCGGAAAAAAAGGCGAAAAAAATAACGGCGGCGTAACGGATAACGCGCAGGGCCTTAAAATAGACGCGCTCGTCATAGGATCCGATCAGGGCCTCGTCGGGCAGTTCAACGATGCGCTGGCCTGTTTCGCGCTTCGCGAAATGTCGGAATCAGGCGCCCCGGAAAATATCTGGGCGGCCGGCGAAAGGATTTGTTCCTGCCTTGAAAGCATGGGAGTTAAAACGGCCGGCGTGTTCGAGGTGCCCGGCTCGGCCGCGGCGATTACTCCGCTTGTAAGCCGGATAATTTTAGAATTCGAAGCCGCGCGGCCCTACGGAGCGGAAACTCCGCTTTACATCTTTTATAACCGCCCGGCGCGCGGCGCGGCGC
>JAKPTH010000205.1 GCA_029571125.1 bacterium | reverse complement strand
AGGCTTCGACTCGCCCGACGGCGGAAGCGAATTGAAAAACGCCGATATTATCTCGGGCTTTATAGATTCGTCTGGATTTTCGATAAGCGCCTCGAGAGCGGTGAGACGGGTTTGTGAAAGTCACGAGCGGAGCATTTTGGTATAGTCTTCATGCGTGAAAAGCTGCGCGCATTTTTTTATGATGGCGGAGGCTTCCGCTCTTACTGAAGCGTCGCCGTCTTCGAGCATGGACAGCAGATATTTTTTTCGGCTTCTTTTTTTTCCGGACGCGATTAGCTTTAGAAATAAAGATTTGATATACGCGTTCGAACTTTTTATAGTATCGTATAAAAAAGCTACGCTGCTTTCTTCTTTGATATTTAAAAAAATATTGGCGGAAAAGTTTCTAATTAAATTGTCGGGCGAATTGAGGTTTTCTATCAGTTTTAGAAGCTCTTCCCTATCCATTGGCGGTTCCGCCCTTCATAGCGCCGGCTTCTGCGAAGTATTTGACCGATTTTTCAAAATCGATGAGTTCGGGGCGTTTTTTCAGCACTTCGTCGTTAAGGTAATTTTTGATGCTCGCGCACGCGCGCCCGAGTTTGTCGATATCTCCGCAAGCGTAATGGATTTCACATAAAAGCGTGACGAGCGATATTTTAACGTCTTCAGAACAGCCGCTGAGCGCGGTGTTTTTAAGGGCGTTTTCGACTATTTCGAGCGCCTCTTTATACATGGCTTTTTTGAAATACTCGCCCGCGAGAAGAGCGAGGGCTTCGATATAATTTTTATTTTCCGCTATGGCGGAGTTCAAATGATAATGCATCAGTTCGCCGAGTTTTTTTTGCCCGATATTATCCAGAAGGCCGCTCATCAAATATTTGGATATGACGGCGGCAAGATTGTAGCGAAGCTCCTGCAGCGCCGGATAATTTTCTTCTTCGGCGCGCGCTATTTCTTCTTCGAGATTTTTAATCCGATCTTTAAAATCGTTTTCTATATTCAACAGCGCCGAGGCTGCCATAAATTTAATTTCCACGTTGGCGTCGGAGAGAGCTTTTTTGAGAAGCGCTATAGATTTTACCGTTTTGAGCTTGTGCAGTATAATGATAGATTTGCGCTTTATCTCTATATCTTCGCCGGAAAGCAGATCGACTATCGGAACGGCGTTTGAAGCGAGAGAAGAATGGCCGTAAACGGGCGTTTTGAACTCGGCGTAAGAATCCCAGTCGGCTTTGATGTGTTTTTTGATGTCTTCGGTCACCGTAGAATTTGGGCGCTCTTCGGCTGCGGCCGTAGAAACGAGTTTTACGGTTTTTTTGATCATATAAAAACATATGAACGGAAGGCTGAATATTATGGAAATATAGTAATAGAAGTCCGGAAGGTCGTTTTTGGAAATACCGGATTTATAGTTTAAATATATAGCGCAGGCTATCGCGGCCTGAAAAATTATAAATAAAAAAGGCGCGCCTGAAAATGCGCCGGCGGCGAATGCCGCGGCCTGGGCCGCGAGGACCGGAATTTTAATGGATAATATTTGATCGGACGCACTGGCCATGATTAA
>JAKPTH010000551.1 GCA_029571125.1 bacterium | reverse complement strand
TGCCAGTATAGATGAAGCTCTTGAATTTTTATTAAGAACAATTGACTTTTAAACAGGTTCCCTTGCATATTAAGATGGTAGTTTTGGGCAGGGCGCCAGACAATTTTTTTCGGGGACTCGTTCAAAAATCCCTCCGGGATTTTTGCCGCTCGTGCTCAGCGCCTCCCGCCCCTCCGTGGGCTCCGGCGCTTCCGCAACGCCCCTCAAAAAATTTGTCTGGCCCCTGCTACACGCTTAAAAACAACTTAAAAATTGGTTGATGAGCCTTAATGCTAATAATAAAACTTGATGCTGACTTACCATCAAGCCATTAATGCTGCGCAGACGCGCGCGTGCGCGCGTCTGCAAAAAACACAGAACAAAAATAGAAAAATTAAAGAGAAATAGAAAGCGGAGTATAAAAAAAATCAAAAAAGAAATTGAGCGATTTAAGAAAAGAGCATAACTGAATTAAAGCTCCGGCAGAAAAGCTAGCACTTCACGGGCATAAAGCGTCAGGCGAATCAGGGGTTGGAAGGGATTTTAAGGGAAGGGAGGGGCCTTTGGCCCATCGCCTTCCCTTATCCATAGCAAAATATTTATTTATATTTAACGCATGTAAAAACTGAAAAGCGATGAAAATCATATAAAATTTTATTGCAAAGAATGCTATTAAGTGTTATTATATTAAAGGTTTTCAAGGGGGCTTATTTTAATTTATATAGAAAGCGGGTCAATTATGAGAATTTTTACAATCGCGTTATTAATCTTTATATTTTCGTTCAGTTTATCTTCGGCTGTTTTCGCGACTAATTTTTCCTCGCAGGATATGCAGTGTCCGGTTTGCGGAACGAAAGTCCAGGCGAAATCTCTAATGTCCACAAATTCATTCGGCGGCCACGACCGGGATTTTTTATCTTACGCCACGGGCGATCAGCCGGTACTTATTCTTCCCGTCAGTTGCGTCAAATGTTACTATTCTGGTTTTGAAAGCGATTTCGGAACGATTGAAGCGAAGACGCTGTCAAAATTAAAGGACGAAATATTGAATAAGAAGGGCATCAACCCGCCGGAAACGATTTTATACGATATGAAATCGGATACGGCAGCGGTAAAGGCGATACCTGCTTTTATCAAATACGATATGATCGCGCAGACATATAAACTTTTAGATAAGGGCACGAGCGAGATATTTGCGCAGTATATCAGTGCGGCGTGGGCGGTAAGGCTTGAACGCGAATTATACTTCGACATGATGGGTTCAGAGGCTCAAAGGACTATGGAATGGATGCGTAAAAATATAGACATGTCGTCTATAGACACTTCCGAAAATAATAACGCCGCGGCGGAGCTCGCCACGGGCAGGCTTCTTATGCAAAGGGCGCAGGGGCTTGCGGGCGAAGATCTTTTATATTGTTCACTCGGCGCTTTATTTTTATTGAGAAGCCACGGTGAAAATCGCGAAGCGGAGAAAGTCCTTGAGCTCGTCAGGCCGTCTTTAAGCGGCGAGCGTTATGAACTAATGGAAAAAAAGATCAGGGAATCGATAGCGCTCGAAAGAAAGTATCAGCGCATGGCCGCGGACTTTCTGGAAGCGGATCTTGTGTCGGGCGCCATAAAGGGCGAATCCCAGCAGGCGCAGATGTATTATATGGCTGGCGAGTTGAATCGCCGCTGCCTGGATTTTGAAAAAGCCAGGAAGCATTTCGAAGAAGCGATAAAGCTCGGAAAGTTGACTCCTCCTATTGACAAATATGTAAAAGAGCAGCTCGAGTTATGCAAATAATCGGAACGCGTATTCAAACCAATTCGAATAGATAACGGCGGTAATGAGATAATGGACATATTTTCGGAATTTATAAATAAAAACCAGCGTGCGCTGGCCAAACTAATAACTCTGATAGAAAACTTCGACAGAGCAGGTTTCGAGAT
This sequence comes from bacterium, assembly GCA_029571125.1. Taxonomy (GTDB): domain Bacteria; phylum Muiribacteriota; class UBA9980; order UBA9980; family UBA9980; genus UBA9980. Next base: position 13,301 of record JAKPTH010000551.1, on the reverse strand, counting down.
ATTAACGCGGTTAGAGCGCCGTCACGCAGAAAATTCGCCGGCGAAAAAAAGCGGCGCGGGAAAGCAGATAGTGGTAGGCATAACCGGGCCTCCGGGTTCGGGAAAAAGTTCTCTGGTAGATCGTCTTGCCCGCAAGATCACGGCCTCCGGCGAGAAAAGCACTATCGGAATAGTCGCTTTCGATCCGTCGAGTCCGTTTACCGGCGGCGCGATACTCGGCGACAGGGTAAGAATGTCTAATTTCACGTCGCCCGATTTGTTTTTCAGGAGCATGGGCACGCGCGGTTCTCTGGGCGGAATGTCAAAGGCTATATCTTATATTTTACGAATTTACGAATTGTTCGGCTTTGATTTTATAATAGTTGAAACGGTGGGTGTCGGCCAGCTTGAAATAGACGTCGTTAAAATGACGGACACCACAATAATAGCCGAAGTCCCGGGCCTTGGCGACGAAATACAGGCCATAAAAGCCGGCATATTCGAAATAGGCGATATCTTCGTAATAAATAAGACGGACCGGCCCGGGGTAGATAAAATATACTGTGAAATAGCTTACATGCTCGGCCTCAGGCGTGACAAGCTTTTACAGGACGGCATTAACGATGCGTGGCAGGTTCCCATAGTAAAAACCAACTGCGTTTCAGGCGAAGGCATCGACGAGCTGCTCGCAAAAATAATCGAGCATCGCGATCTGGCGCACGGTACCGGCCGCATAGCCGGAAACCGAAAGATGCGTCTGTGCGAGCAGTATTTAAGCTTCGCAAGAGATTTTATAGAAGACAACGTAATGGGCGAGCTCTCCCATGACGCGGAATTTAAGGCTCTTATAGAAAAAGGCAGCATCAATATATTTTCTGAAGACGGCGGTCCAAATTTCAAGAATGTGATGCTGAAAATGTCGAAACTGCTGACGGAAAAAATTAAATCATTATAACCGTGCTGAAAATAATTTTCATATGCCGAAAATGAACATTCGTTCATCACCAGCGAAAGGAAATCGAATGAAACTCGCCACACTGTGTTATTTAAAAAAAGACGGCAAAACGCTAATGCTGCACCGGGTAAAAAAAGAAAACGACATGCACGAAGGCAAATACAACGGCCTCGGCGGCAAGTTCGAAAAGAGCGAATCGCCGGAAGCCTGCGCGGCGCGTGAAGTTTTTGAAGAATCGGGGCTGATACCGGAAAACCTGATATTAAAAGGCGTAATCACTTTCCCGAAATTCAGCCGCGGCGAAGACTGGTATGTATTCGTTTTCGTAATAGATAAGTTTGCGGGAAAGATGATCGAATCCAACGAAGGCAATCTCGAGTGGATCGACGACCGTGAGCTTCTCGATTTAAATCTCTGGGACGGCGACAGGATATTTTTAAAGTGGCTCGACCAGGAAAAGTTTTTCTCGGCCGTTTTCAACTATGAAAACGGAATACTTAAAAGTCACGCTGTAAATTTCTATTGATAGTCCGGCGGCCGTTTATGCGGCCGTTTTTTTTCTCATCTTTTTATTCACGAAATAAACCATTAAAGCAGCGAAAACGATAAACGCGAGCGCCGGTATGAATACCGAAAAAATGGAAAGCGTAAAAGCGCCCGCCGCTTCGCCTGTAGATACCGCGGGGTTGGCTGTTCCGGCGGTAGTAACGCTCGAGGTAAGGCGCGTTACGGTCGTGAGGCCCTGGACGCTCGCCGCCGCTCCGCCGCCGGCGATTATGGCCAGCGTCCACTTCATAAACGGAGAAATATCGCCCAGAGCGGCGGCTGTAAGGACTATTCCGGCCGTAACCGCGGCCGGAGCGGCGATCGTATCGAGAAAGTTATCGACAAACGGAATGTAATAAGCTGAAATTTCGGCTATGGTAGCTATTAAAAAGCAAGCGAGCGCGGCGTCGCTCTGAATCCATTCGAATCCGGAGGATAGTTTAACGTAGGACATTTTAGAAGCGAAACTCAGCACGAAAAACGGGACAAAAACTCTAAAGCCGCAGGCCGCGCTGAGTCCGATTCCCATGAGGGCGCCGAAAATAAATTCCATGATAAACCTCTTTAATTTAAATTAAGTCCGCGGCCGATCGGTTTGATTAATTCAGGTATTCGAGCGTCGGCGCCACTTTATAAACTTCAACTTCCGAGCTTACCTTTATTATATATTCGCTCAGGCCGACTTTGGTCGAAGGGTTACCCCAGTCGTATGTATAGCCGAGTCTGGTCCATGGGTAAGAATTGGTTTTAACCTGGTTATTGAACCAGTCTATATGGCTTTGAGGGGTTCCGGCGGGGAAAGTAAGGCTCGCCTCGGTATCGTCGATTTCGCGATCCGGCGCCGGCCTGAATAAGTCGGCGGGGCGCACCCACATTTCAACGAACCATGTTTCGCTTTTATTGGGGGGCATTCCGAGCAGCTGGTCTATTCTGAGAATGATATTCGAGCCGGGAACGTTTTCTTTTTTGAGAGTATTTTTCACTTCCGGAGCCAGGGTCACCCACACTTCGCGAACAAGGCCTATTTTTTTATTCTGGCTGTAGCCGGGCCATGATGCCCACGTGCTCACCAGAACTCTTCTGTTTTCGGCCGGATCTTCGGCGTTCCAGATAAGTTTGGTATTTGCGGCGCTCACCGGGCTGAGTGTTTTACAAATATCAGCGGCGGTGGGATTCTTCGAAGCCACGACCGCGCGGTTATAGGCGTCCCATGGAGTTTTAGCGATTTCACTCGCGTCGTCCGAGCTGAAGCACGACACCATAAATACCATAGAAAATAAAATCAGGGCAAGGCGCGCCGCCTTTAAATTAAAGTTTGCGCCATTTTTCTTTACTGCGGCTGGTTTATTCAAAACAAACACCTCTTAGCTTTATAAATTTCATGTAATATGAATAAAAATAATTTTATCACAAACCGAGGGCTTAAATCAACGATAATTTTAATTCGCGGGCTATCGAGTCATATAAAATGAGATTTTTTAGTTGAGATTTACGGTGATTTATGTTATATTAAGCGGCATTTAACAAAAGGCAAGTGAGCATATGTTATACGATTTTATGGCTTCAGTAGCAAAAGAGCCGGTATTCGTGACATTTTTAATTTTATTCACGGGTCTGACGCTGGCGAAATTCAAAATAAAAGGCGTTTCTGCAGGAAGCGCGGCGATTTTTATGACAGGCTTCATATTCGGCATTTACGGCCTGCGCTCTTCGGAGCACATAACGGCGCTCGGGCTAATGATATTCATGTATGCGATAGGCATACACAGCGGTCCCAGCTTCTTCAATTCCATGGGCAAAAAGGGTCTGCCTTATATGGTGATCGCGCTTAGCGTCTCGTTTTCGACGGTTTTTTTTACGGTTATCGCGGCTGAAATTTTCGGCTTTTCAACGCAAACGGCTCTGGGGCTTTTCACGGGAAGCCTGAACAGCTCTTCCAGCGTGGCTATTTTATATGACGGCGGCTGGGGCCAGTCGATGCTTTCGTGCTACGGCATAGTTTATCCGCTAGGGCTATTGAGCGTAGTTTTTTTCGTCCAGCTTTTCCCGGCGGCGCTCAAAAAAAATCTGATCAGGGAAGCGCGCCGATCCGGCTATAAAAAGAAAGAAGAGCATCATTATATCATCAGAAGAAAGTTCAAGGTAAAGAACGACGAAGTAATAGGCCTAAAAGTCCATGAGCTTTCGCTGGACGAAAAGCTGGGAGTTCATGTAGCCCGTCTTTACAGGGGCGATCTCACGATGACGATAGTGGACAATGTACGTCTTATCAAAAACGACGTCCTTTTGCTGGTAGGCGAAGAAAAGCCGCTTGAAAAAGCCGGAGCGCTTATAGGCCGCGAAGTGATAGACGATCTGTCGGTGGACCCGCTGGTAGAATCAAGGCAGATAATAATAAACAATCCGGCCCTTCACAACTTGCAGCTTGAGTCCATAGATTTTCTAAATAAGTACCACACGATAGTCAACAAAATTTGGCGTAACGGCATAGAGCTTGCGCCCAAAGGCAATTTCACATTTGAAAAAGGCGATACGCTGACGGTGCTGGGCAATCCAAAAAACCTCGACAAGCTCGAAGGCTTTTTAGGAACTAAGAAGGCCATGGCCGGCGAATTCGATCTATCATCCATATCATTCGGCATGGCGCTGGCTTTCGTTTTGAGCAAATTTAAATTAAGCGTGCCTCATCTTGGAACGTTTACGCTGGGCGTATCGGGCAGCGCTCTTCTGATAGGGATGATATTCGGTTATCTCACGTATCTGGGCATTTTAAAAAGAAATATGTCCAACCCGGCGGAATCCATATTAAAAGAGCTGGGGCTGGGGTTATTTCTCGCGGGCATCGGCACCAAATCCGGTGCCGGAATATGCGATTTGAAGCTCGTTGAAGTTTCGGCGCTTCTTTTTTCGTCATTAATGATAATGAATGCGAGCATGCTTTTCGTTTTTTGCATCTGCAGCTGCGTCTTAAAAATGAACTTCGTAAAAAGTCTTGCCTGCGTATGCGGAGGCTTTAACAGCACTACGGCGATAACCACTCTCACTTCAATCATAGGCAGCGAGGAGCCGATTTCATTTTTCGCTTCGGCATATCCGCTGTCTCTTTTCGGAATAATTTTTTCAAGCCAGATCCTGGCGGTTCTATTGCATTCCTGACGGCATTGAGTATTCATAAATTTCGGGCATGAGGTTAGAACGGCAAAATTTTAAAATCAATTTTGTTGTAATTTATAATAAAATGGTGTATAATTAAAAAGATTCCAAATATAATATTTATTTTATAAGGAGTATCAAAATGCTTACTAAGACGAATATTTTTATCGCATTGCTAATCGGATTGACTTTATTATTAAAAGCTGGCGCGGCTTATTGCGAACCCAAAAGCGCCGACGAGCTGTATTACAAAAACATAATTCCAGGCAAAACCGCTGCGGATGAAGCTTTTAAAATAGCGGGCAAAACCGAAAAGACTCGTAAAAACGACGACAATACAGTAAGCCATATTTACGAAACGAAAAAAACCGGATATCCCAATGAAATAACCGTTAAAGGCGAACAGGTGGTCCACATGGCCATAACGGTAGAAGACACGGCCGAGCTCAATATAAAAGACGTTCATAAAATTCTGGGCGAGCCGAAAAGAAAAGGCTATTCATTTTACGCTTTCACGCTCCGCGTATCGGCTTATCCCGAACAGGGAATGGTTTTCATTTACGAAGACAACGGCGGCGCGGTAGTTGAAAAGCAGTTTTTCACCAAGTGCACTTTAGAAGAATTTGAAAAAACTTTCGGCAAAAACTTTCCCGAAAAATATCCTTACAAAATGTAATTGAAATCCAAACAATGATTAAATAAAAGCCGCCGGACGATATTCTCCGGCGGCTTTTGCATATGCGGCCACGGGCGAAAGGCGCCGGGCTGGGGTAAATTAATAACGAATTTTTTATACGCCTTAATTAGAAGATAATTTCAGCATCCTGTCGTACATAATTATGCCGGCCGCGACGGAAACGTTAAAGCATCCGGCTTCGCATGGAATTTTAATTATTTCATGGCACATTGAAGCTGCTTTTTTAGTGATGCCGTGATCTTCCGCTCCGAGAAGATATACCGCGCGCTGCAGATGTTTATAGCCGCGAAGGTCAGCGGCGCCGGGGCTGTTTTCCACTCCGATGAGGCGGCAGCTATAAGGCAGATGCTCGTAAAGGTCGTCGATGTCCCTGTAATTATAGAGCGGAACGCGCTGGAATGAATTATAAATGTCGGTGAGCTGCTTTCTGTAGCGTGCGCCGACGGTAAAAATAAAATCCGCGCCGAAGTTCTCGGCGCTTCTCCACAAAAGGCCCATATTTTCTATATTTTTGCAACGTTCAATTCCGATTCCGAAATACATGTTTCAACCTTCGTTCAGCAAAATTAAGCTTATTAAATTTTTTGTCGATTATACAATACCCGGCCTTTTAAGTCAACGGGAAATAAAATATTATTAAAAAATCGGTTAAAAGCTTTACAAAATGATTATTTTAGTATATAATTTTATCGATGTAGTGTTATTAATTAAATAAATAAAGGGGCTCAAATGAAAAAGCACGTTCTTTGTATAGTTTTGGGAATATTCTGTTTCTCTTTAATTTTCGCGGCAAGCTTATCCGCAAAGGAAACCGAAGTAAAAAAATGGACATTCATGGTTTTCATAAACGCGGATAACGATCTCGACGAATTCGGCGTAATAGACATAAAAGAAATGGAACGCGCCGGATTGAGTGAAAACGTAAACGTGGTGGCGCAGATAGACCGTTTCAAACTTCCCGCAAGGCGTTATAACGTATCGGGGCGCCACATGAATTCCACAGAAGACGACTGGGGGATTAAATCCAGAAACGTCGGAGAACTCGGAGAAATAGACGCCGGAGATTTTAAAGAGCTCGTTAAATTCGTTAAATGGTCGGTTGAAAATTATCCCGCGCAAAACTATATGCTCACGGTATGGAACCACGGCGCCGGCTGGAAAAAGCGTAATTCCGGTGGCAGCTTCAAGGGCATCTCCTACGACGACGAATCCAACAATCATATAAGCACGCGCGATCTCGGCGTATCGCTCACGATGATACACGGCATACTCGGCAAGCCGCTCGACGTATTCGGCATGGACGCCTGTCTGATGCAGATGCTCGAAGTGGCGTACGAATTAAAAGACAGCGCGAAATACGTGGTAGCCTCAGAAGAAACGGAGCCCGGCGACGGCTGGCCATATCAGCTTATACTCGAGCCGCTGTTCAAAAACCCGGCCATGACGCCGTACGAGCTGGCTAAAATGATACCTCAGGCTTATTTTCAAAGTTATTTTAACGCGCACGACGATCCTATCGACTCGCCTTATTCGAGAAAGGCCCGTCCCGGCATAGATAAGCCTCAGCAGAGGATAAAAAGCACCACGCTATCCACTATAGACTGCGCATACGTGGATCCGTTCATCTCGGCGCTGGACGAACTCGGCGCAAAATTAATCGAAAAAGTCGCCCAGGACAGGGGCGAACTTCAGGCTATGGCATCCGCGGTAGCGAGCGCTCAAAAATTTTATTTTTACGATAACGTAGATATCGGCGATTTGATATATTACATTTCTCAAAACACCAAAAACGCCGGCATAAAAGAATCCGCCGATAAATTAAAAATGATCTATAAAAAACTCGTCGTCGAAAATAAAATCACTGGCGACGCCAAGCACGACGCCACCGGTTTAGCTATTTACTTTCCGATAGAAAAATATGAAGAAAATTACTCCGGCCTTAAATTCGCGCACACCTGCTGGGACGAACTCATCCAGTTAGTTTTAGCGGCAGGCCCCGTTTTCGATCCCGACCAGAGCAACGGCGGCGACGGCAGCTGGGACGACAAAAAATAAAGCTTGAAAACAAAATAAAGCCGCGGCAAATAGTCGCGAAAATATTTTCCCTCGCATTCTGGAAGCGTCACAAAACGCTTCCAGACTTATTTTTAAGAGTATAAAAATATAAGAGTTTACTAATAAATCACAGGCGGCTTAAATACTCGACATATCGCCGATAAAAAAGTTAATAAAACAAGCGTAAATAACTTGACTTTTTGTTAATAATCTGTTAAAATACAGCTTACTGAAATTATGATTGCCTGGAGTACATTTGAAAATCGGCTATTTTACGGGAAAATAGCTTTGTGAATGAACGTTAATTATTAAGTTTGGTCACCGGTCCAACCAGATTGAAAATTATAAAAAACCCGATAATTAAATAATTATAATAGCCTCTGGCTGCGAGCTCGCCTGAAAAAAAGAACGAGCGTCGCCGGCCGGAAATTTTATTTTTTTGAATTTTGTTTTTTCGAAAAGCATTTTTTTTAGTATATTCTCAACTAATCTGGATAAAAAATATAACAATGTAAGGAGTTGTGATTAATGCCCAGGGTTATTAAAAATTACACAACTGGCCAGGAAAAGTTAAATTTTGGCGCGGACGACAATATTATCGACGTTCCAAATTTAATCGACGTCCAATTATCATCCTACCGTGATTTTTTACAGGCGCATCGCTCGCCTTCCAACCGTTTCAGACAGGGGCTTCAGGAAATATTTCTCGATATCTTCCCCATTCAGGATTTTACGGGAAACCTCATACTCGAATTCGTTGAATATAAATTAGGTCTGGCAAGATGCAAAGACTGCCCTGATACAAAAGGCGGCAAAGTCAAAGAATGCGGTTACTACGACTGCATGTACAAGGAAAGAGAATGCACCTTCGCCTCCATAGACGGAGTTCCTTACCGCATAAAATACGATCCGAACGAATGCAAAAAAAGAGACGTCACATACGGCGTATCTCTTTCGATCATCGTCCGCCTCATCAATAAAAGCTCAGGCGAAGTAAAAGAACAGGAAATATTCCTCGCCAACCTTCCCTGCATGACCGCCCGCGGAACTTTCATCATAAACGGCGCCGAACGCGTCGTAGTATCGCAGCTCCACCGTTCCCCCGGCGTTTACTACAAATACGACAAGCTCAAAAAACAGTACCTGGCCAAAGTTATACCATACCGCGGCGCATGGCTCGAATTCGAACTCGACGTCATAAAAGACACCATCCACGTCAGGATCGACAGAAAGCGCAAACAGCCCGTCACGGTACTTTTCAAAGCCCTCGGCTACTCTTCGGAAGAAATGATGGAATTATTCGCCAACAACGAATATATCGCCAACACGCTCAAATACGACAAGACCAAAAGCCAGTCCGAAGCGCTCGCCGACGTTTATTCAAAAATGCGTCCCGGAGAACCTTTTATAGAAGAAAACGCCCACACGCTCCTCAACATGTTATTTTTCGATCCGCGCAAATACGATCTCGCCGACGTGGGCCGCTATAAAATAAACCAGAAGCTGCGCATACGCGACCGCATACTCGGAAAACCTGCCGGCGCAACTATTTACGCTCCCGAAACCGGAGAAATAATAGTCGAACCGGGCGATGAAATAAGCCGCGAAGCCGTGACCATGATAGAAAACACTAACGTCCCCATAGTAAAGCTTATGACGGCCGACGAAGAAATTATAGAAGTTTTCAACGAATTCGACTTCGAAGAGATCGTTTTCCGCGATAAGGAAGCTTTCCGCAAATCGCTCATCGGTAAAACGCTCGGCGAAACGATAATCGACCCGAAAACGAACGCCATCGTGTACCAGCCTAAAACCACCATCACCCCCGAAATGGCTTTCAAAATGAACCGCATGAAACTCCAGGCGGTAAAAATAATATCGGCCGACGGCACGCTGGTAACGGTTTCGCGCAGCCAGTACGAAAAGCTTTCGTTCGAAGAGGAAGAACTGCTTAAGAAAAAAATCGTGGGCCGCGAGATCGTACGTCCAATAAAATATACCGATCCGGGCTCCAAGCACTCTAAAACAGTCGAAGCCGGAACGGTTCTTACCAAAGAACTTTTCGCGGTACTCAACGACGCCCGCGTCGAAACGATATACGTTAAAAAGGGCCGCATACTCACCAAATCCGATATCATTTCATCGGTCCGTTATCTCATAGACCTTTGCAACGGCCTCGGCCACATCGACGACATAGACCATCTCGGCAACCGCCGCGTAAGGCGCGTGGGCGAACTTCTGCAGAACCAGTTCAGAATGAGCCTTATCAGGATGGAACGCGACATAAAAGAAAGAATGACGATCCAGGACGTCGCCCAGGTTTCTTCGCAGAGCCTTATCAACGCCCGCCCCGTAGCGGCCATGATAAAAGACTTCTTCGGCACATCGCAGCTTTCGCAGTTCATGGACCAGACAAATCCTCTCTCGGAGCTCACGCACAAACGTCGTATATCGGCGCTCGGCCCCGGCGGCGTACGCCGCGAACGCGCGGGTTACGAAGTGCGCGACGTGCACCCCACGCACTACGGCCGCATATGCCCGATCGAAACGCCTGAAGGTCCGAACGCGGGTCTCATAAGCTCGCTCGCCATATATTCCAACATAAACGAATACGGCTTCATCGAATCGCCGTTCCGCAAAATCACCGGCGGCAAACTCGCCGACACGGTAGATTACCTCGACGCTTACGAAGAAGACGAATACAAGGTCTGCCCCGCCGACCTCAGCTACAATTGCTCAAAAGATTCCAAATATAAAGCCATAAAAGATCCTGTCGTATCGGCTAAATTCAAAAGCGGCGAAGAGTCCGAATATGAATTCTCCTTCATCCCCGCCGCCGAAGCAGATCTCATGCAGATCTCCGCGCTGCAGGTAGTATCGGTAGCCACCGCGCTCATCCCGTTCCTCGAAAACGACGACGCGAACCGCGCGCTCATGGGCACGAACATGCAACGTCAGGCCGTTCCTCTCCTCAAGACCGAACCCGCCTTCATAGGCACCGGCCTCGAGCATAAAGTCGCCAAAGACTCAGGAGTAATGGTAGTGGCCAATTCCGACGGAGTCGTCAAAAAAGTCGACGCGGGCGCAGTATGGGTGGAACGCAGCCGCAAGACCTTCCGCGAAGGCCTTCTCGGTCACGTTTTAAGGGAACCCGTCTACAAGGCGAACGGTAAAGAAATACTTTACGACGCCGGCACGACCGTTGACGAGGCCATCTCAAAAGATCTGGACTCTCTCAGCCACGTGAAGTCGCTGAAAGTTTCCACTATAGACGGCGAAGTGGTTTACGTAAACCGCGCGGACTTCAGCGAAAAGAAAACGCATTACGACAAATACGAAATCCTTAAATACAAACGTTCCAACCAGGGAACATGCATCAACCAGAAAGTCCTCGCCCGCGTCGGACAGAAGATCAAAAAAGGCGACGTAATAGCCGACGGCCCCGCCACGTGCGAAGGCGAACTCGCCCTGGGACGCAACGTAATCGGCGTATTCATGCCGTGGGAAGGCTACAACTTCGAAGACGCCATACTGTTGTCGGAAAAGCTCGTTAAAGAAGACTACTACACTTCGATCCACATAGAAGAATACGAAATAGAAACTCGCGACACCCGCCTCGGACCGGAAGAAATAACCTGCGACATCCCCAACATCTCCTCCGACGCTCTGCGCAACCTCGACGAGGAAGGCATAGTCAGAATAGGCGCCGAAGTCGAGTCGGGCGACATTCTCGTAGGCAAGGTAACGCCCAAGGGCGAAACCGAGCTTACTGCAGAAGATAAGCTCCTGCGCGCGATATTCGGTGAAAAAGCCCGCGAGGTTAGAAACACTTCGTTCGTGGTTCCTCACGGCGAAGGCGGAAAGATCGTCGACGTAATGATATTCACGCGCGAAAACAAAGACGAACTGCCTCACGGCGTAAATAAACTCGTCAGGGTTTTCATAGCGCAGAAGCGTAAAATAACCGAAGGCGATAAAATGGCAGGCCGCCACGGAAACAAGGGCGTTATCGCAAGGATTCTTCCTGAAAAAGACATGCCGTACTTAGAAGACGGCACGCCGGTAGAAATCGTTCTAAACCCGCTCGGCGTTCCTTCCCGTATGAACCTCGGACAGGTGCTCGAAACATACCTCGGCCTCATTTCAAAAGAGCTCGGATTCAGAATAGAAGTGCCGATTTTCGAAAGCGCGCCCGAAGTGGAAATCAGAGCGGGATTATCGCTGCAGCGTCTCATCAACACCGGCCGCCTTTCGCTCTATAACCCGGCGAACCGCGACTGCTTCGCTTACTGCAAATTCGAAAACATGAATAAAAAGGAACTGGTGGATAAGTTCATCGAATTATCAACCAAAGATTATAACAGGATACTAAAAGAAGGAAAGCTCGTACCGAGCATAAACGCTTACCTTGAAACGCTTAAATATGTTTTCACCACTTATCCTTCCATAGTATACGACACAGAAACCAACACTCCGATCGGCATGACTAAAAAGCTCACCGAAAAGGAATTCGATAAAATAATAATCACGCCCAAAGCCGCCGAAAAAGGCAAGAAGGGCATCAAGCAAACGTTCGATTTCTCCAAAATCATTACATTTACAAGCGAAGTCGAAGTTAAAAACCAGCATCTCGAAGTCGTTTATTTCGTAGAATCGCAGCCGGACGAAAACGGCGAAATGAAATACACGAAAGTCGACGATAAAGAAAAATTCCCGCAGGTCAACAGCATGCTTAAGACCGTAGTCTGCGAAGAAAAAATAAGCGCTTTCAAAAAGCTCGTCGCAACGGTAGATCTTACAGAATCCGAAGACGGCAAGCAGTTCATATACGACGGCCGCACGGGCGTCAATTTCGACAACCGCGTAACCGTAGGTTATATGTACATAATGAAGCTCGCCCACCTCGTCGACGACAAGATACACGCTCGCGCGACCGGCCCGTACTCGCTGGTCACCCAGCAGCCTCTCGGCGGTAAGGCGCAATTCGGCGGACAGCGCTTCGGAGAAATGGAAGTCTGGGCGCTCGAAGCTTACGGCGCCGCTCATATCCTTCAGGAGCTTCTCACGGTCAAATCAGACGACGTCGAAGGCCGCGTGGAAGTTTACGGAGCCATCATAAAAGGCGAAAACCTTATAACACCCAAAGTGCCGGAATCGTTTAAAGTCCTCGTATCGGAATTGCAGAGCCTTGGCTTGAAGATAGAATTGCAGAAAAACAACACACCGATACCGCTTAAAGAAGAAATAGAGGCCAAGCTCCCGAAACCCGACCAGATAGTGGCCGAAATAGCCCAGGAAACCGACACATTCGCCGACGACGACGATGACGACGACGAAGATCTCGGCGGCGACGACGGCGACGAAAAATAAATCTTGAAAATGCCGGCCGCCGTTCCGCCAGGCTTAACCCCTGAGCGGCGGCGACCGTCATAGGTTTATTTTAAAGTTATGAAAATGATTTCTATTTTTTTATAAATAATAATTACTAAGGAGGAATTTTCTGTGTGGGATGTAGATAAGTTTGATGCCATTAAAATATTGGTGGCTTCTCCTGACGATATTCAGAAATGGAGCTTCGGCGAGGTAAAAAAACCCGAAACCATCAACTACAGAACTCATAAGCCTGAACGCGACGGTTTATTCTGCGAAGTGATATTCGGGCCCACAAGAGATTACACTTGTTCTTGCAGAAAATACAAGAGCATACGCTATAAAGGCATAAAATGCGAACGCTGCGGAGTGGAAATAACCGAATCGAAAGTCCGCCGCGAAAGAATGGGCCATATAGATCTTGCGGCTTACGTCGCCCACGTTTGGTATTCGAAGGGCACGCCTTCTTATATCGCTCTGCTGCTGGATATTTCCCCAAAAGATCTTGAAAAAGTATTATACTTCAATTCCTATATCGTCATAAAC
>JAKPTH010000537.1 GCA_029571125.1 bacterium | reverse complement strand
TCTCTTACGAAACCGGTTTTGCCGTTTTTTAATTTGACGTTATACCATTGCCTGTTATCGTTGGCGGGTTTTTCAGCGCCTATGATATCTACTTTCTCGCCTTTATTCACCTTGACCACCACGTTCGAATTGTTTGCGTCCACGCGGCTTTCGCTTCTAACGTTAACGCCGTTGCCGGTTATAACGCCCTTTTTAGCGGAAGTTTCAACGGGCTTCGCCGCCTGCCTGGCGCCGGCTTGTTCGGGCCGTTCTTTTTTTTCAGCGGCTTTATCCGCCGGGGCCGCTTGAACTCCTGCCGGAGACGCAGCCGAGACTTCGCCGGTAGAAGCTTGAGGAGCCGTAGCGGAAGGGATTTTATCAGTCACGTCATTTTGCTTGACCGCCGATTCGCTTCGCCCGTGAGTTTGCGACGCGTGCGGCGCTGCGTTTTTTTCCGGAGCCGGAGACGCATAAAAACGAAAAGCATAAATAAAAATCAACAATATAATAACGGAAAAAATGATTTTTTTTATAAACGCGCCGTTATCTTTTCTCAATTTATATCACCTCTTACCCGCGCCTGAAAGAATTTACCATTATTGATTATATTAACATTTTTTTTTAAAAATGTCAAAAATACTTTACCATAAAGAAAATTATAATTCGCAGCTCTGATTCCATTATTCAGTCAATCAAATTCCAAAAAACAAAATTTTAATTTACCTTGAAAAAACATGCATGATGTAATAAAATATGATTCTAATTCAAAAACCTGCGATTAAAATCAGAAAAGGAATGATCATGAACCTCTTTAATTACTTTAAAAATTTTTCAGAGGAAAAAATAAAGCCGGCATTCGGTGCGATTGAAATATTAAAATATATAGGACCGGGGCTTTTGGTGACGGTAGGTTTCATCGATCCGGGCAATTGGGCGTCCAATATAGCCGCCGGCTCAATTTACGGATACAAGCTTTTGTGGATGGTCACCCTGTCCACTATTATGCTTATAATTCTTCAGCACAACGTTGCACATCTTGGAATCTCCACCGGGCTTTGCCTTTCGGAAGCCGCAAGCAAATATTTTAAACCGTGGGTTTCACGTTCAATTTTAGCCTCTGCTGTACTGGCGGCCGTTTCTACCGCGCTCGCCGAAATTCTCGGCGCATCGATAGCCTTGAACATGCTGTTTAAAATACCCATTAAAGCCGCGGCCCTTATCACTATGTTTTTCGTAGCGTTTATGCTTTTTTCAAACTCATATCAAAAACTCGAAAAAATAATCATTGGCTTCGTTTCATTAATCGGCATTTCTTTTCTATTCGAATTAAGCCTCGTAAAAGTCAACTGGGGAGAAGCTGTTACCGGCTGGCTGGTTCCGACTTTTCCACCCGATTCCATGCCGATAATCATGAGCGTTTTAGGCGCCGTAGTCATGCCGCATAATATCTTTTTACATTCAGAAGTAATCCAGAGCCGCCAGTGGAACCTCGAAAACGAAGAACTGATAGAAAAGCAGCTAAAATACGAACTTTTCGATACTCTGTTTTCAATGATAGTCGGTTGGGCCATAAATAGTGCGATGATTCTCGTGGCCGCCTGCGCTTTTTTTCACGCAAAAATATCCGTAAACGATCTGGCGCAGGCTGAAAGCATGCTAAGGCCTCTTCTCGGCGGCTCGGCGGCTTTGGCGTTTGCGGCCGCGCTGCTGTTTTCAGGGCTGGCTTCGAGCGTGACCGCGGCAATGGCGGGAGGAACTATTTTTGCCGGAATTTTCAACGAGCCTTATGACATTAACGACAAGCACACGCGAACGGGTATAGCAATAACGCTCATACTTTCAACCGCCATCATTTTTTTTATTTCCGACCCTTTTTATGGGTTGATATTATCGCAGATGATACTGAGCATACAGCTTCCATGGACAATTTTCACTCAAATCTTTCTTACTTCGTCTGAAAAAGTAATGGGAAAGCACGTCAACACTCGCTCCGAAAACGCAATGTTGTGGATAATAGGCATTATAGTTACAATTCTGAACATAATGCTTCTAATAAGCTATCTGAATTGATAAAACAAGAATAGGTTCATAAGGCCTCGGCATCCATGCCGTCGATTGTTTTGGAAGAAGCTAAAAGTTTTACTCTTACAATTTTGCCGATCATATCTGCAACGCCTTTAAAAACGGTTTCAATATACCTTTCACTATGCCCGGAAAGTAATACAGAACCGGAATCGCAGCGCGATAAGATTTTTTCCGGTATAACCAGCGCTTCGCGCCCCACATTATTTTTATAATATATGCTGTTTTTTTTATATTTAAGTTGATGTAAAATCATCGACCGCTCTTTTTTTTCAGACGCTCCGATTTTACCGTCGAGCTTCGATGCAGCGGTTCCAGGACGGTCAGAATACTGAAAAATATGAAAATCATAAAAATTAAATTCATTCAGCAAGTCGTAAGTTTGCTGAAAATCCTCTCTGGTCTCGCCGGGAAAGCCCACAATCACGTCGGAGGTGACTGCGGCAAGCTCGATATTGCTTTCGATAAGCTTCAATTTTTCTATAAACTCAGCCCTCGTGTATTTACGATTCATAGCTTTTAAAATTTTGTCCGAGCCGCTCTGAAGCGCCATATGAAAATGCGGCACGAACCGAGATGAATTTTTAATTAAATATATAATTTTTTCGCTCAATTCGCCCGGATCGATCGAAGACATCCGTATTCTGAAGGGAGTTTTAAACGGATATAGATAAAGCGCCTGTAAAAGATTTTCGAACCCGAAGGCATTTCCGTATATATCGGCAAGCGCATATTTGCCAATATGAATTCCGGTAAGAACAATTTCGCTGTAGCCGGAGGCGCAAAGTTTTTCTATCTGGCTTATGACTTCTTCCGGCGGCATGCTGTATTCACCGGTCCTGATATATGGGACTATACAGTAAGAGCAAAAGCTTTTACAGCCGTCCTGTATCTTAAGCTGGGCTCGCGTTTTTGATGCAACTTCGCGGCGGTCTTCTTCAGAACTCTTCACAGACTCATTACGGCCGTCTTGAGCATGGTTCGCGCAGACATTTTTTTCACTTATATAACGCATGCACAGCTCAAGAATTTTATCTTTTTCCGCCTGGGAAACATAAATATCAACGTTTTTTATATTCTCGCCGCCAAGCCGCGTGGCATAGCAGCCGGCCAATACGACAACAGAATTCGCCGCCCTGCCTTTGATCGAAGAAGCTATCTGGCGCGCCTTGTTTTCTGCTTCGCGAGTTATCGCACAACTGTTTATTATATAAATATCGGCGGTCTCCTTTAGCCCGACTTCCAAAAAACCGGCGTCGAGAAAAAGCGAAGCGATTTGCTTCTGCTCGCATTGGTTCACTTTGCATCCCAGAGTGGTTATGGCAAATTTCAAACTCATAGATCACCGCATCTGTGTTTTATTATCGCAAGCGCCGCCTGCGGGGCGAAACACGCCCTTAGAACTATGTTTTTCAGATTCAAAAGGCTTACTTCAGGACCGCCGGCACTCAAAAGCCTTATAGCTTCTTCGCGTTCGAACCCACCCTCGGGGCCTGAAATGATATTTATAACCTGACGACTCTCTGTTTTCAAGGCCTCAAGCGGCCCTGAGGCTGTCTGCCCCGCACCGCACATTCCTTCGTAAAGCGAAGGCTCGGCCATCAAAAACGAACGAGCACAAGGGTCCTGGATTTTATTTGCAACATCTTCAAAAACAAGCCTTTTCACTAAAGGCGCCTTCAGCCGCCGCGACTGTGAACTGGCCGAAAGAACTATTTTATTGAGCCTTTCAATCTTTTCCTGGCTTATATCGCATTGCGAATATTTTGACCTAAAGAAAAAAACAGAATCCGCTCCGAGTTCCGTGAGTCTTTCTGCGACTTCTTCGTTAGAAGAGCCTTTTAAAACAGAAATAAAGCAATTATATTCCCTTTTCCTGATATCGTCTTTTATTTCAACGGCGCGAAAACCTGCAACCAATTTCTTTTTGGCTATTTCACCGATCGTAAGATAATAAAATTTTGAATTTGCGTTATCTACCAAAAGAATACTTTGATTTTTTTCAAGCCGCAACGCATTTGCAGCGTAATTATAAAACGCTCCGCTAATGATCATTTCGCTTTTTGCGGCATCTGTTTTTACGCACGTAACCATATCTTCAGAACTTAAATGCACAAATTTAAGCTTGTATTCTGTAATGATTCTGGAAAGCAATAATGAAGAGTTATTCTCAAACATAGACGACTTTAAAGTTGTTATAAATGACTTTACCGACGCCGTAGAGCGGAATAGCGATGAACATGCCCAGAAGACCCTGAAGCTGGAACCCTATGAATAAAAGCAGCATAAGCGTAAGCGGGTGCATGCTGAAAGACTTTTCAGCGATAAACGGCTGAAACATAAACGCGTCGATTATGTGAATGATAAGTATAGCCGTTATGATAAAAACCATTTTATAAAGAGCCTTAAACGTGAGCCCCCATTTAAGCAGGGCTATGATAAGAGACGGAACGAGAGCCATCGCGGGGCCCAGATAATATATTATATTGAAAATTCCCGATATGGGGCCGATAATGAAAGCGAAATCGACGCCGATGAAAAACAGCGCGAACGAAAAAGCGGTGCCCACTATAAGGCATATTACAAGCTGCCCCCTCAAAAAAGTGCCCAGCACTTCATCGAGCTGCCCGACCAGCCGGACCGTCTGATTTTTAAATTTGTCAGGTATTGAATTCTGGAACCCGGCCCATAAATTTTTAAAATCGGCCAGGAAATAATATCCCAGAAGCGGAACGAGCGCATAATGAATAAGAATGGCGGTAAGATTCATGAGCCCTATCAATATGGCGGACGAAACGTTGAGCAGATTGTCTTTAAGCATTTCAAAAACGCTCATTATAAAAGCTTCCACCTTCGGACTGTGCTTTAAAAAATAATTCAGCTTATTTATGTAGTTTAATGTAATTTCGGAAGTATTGGCTATTAAAACCTCGTTTGTAGAAGGGCTGTAGTTGACGAGATTTACCTCGTAACCGTTCACCACGGTTACCGTTTCGTCGCGTTTAAATCCGTTAGCCGTTTCGGGCGGCGCCGCATCTTTAGAAGCTCCGTTATCGGGAGTTTCGATAAAAGAAGACAGATATTTTTCTACTTCTCCCAGCCAGGCCGGAGTTCCGGATTTCTGCACTGAATGAATAAAATTACGGTACATGCCCTTGAACGATTCGCTGTACTTTTGCATTTTATTGCCGAGATCGGAAATTTCCGATACGATATTAGTTACGGCGGGAATGACCAGAAGCAGGAAGAGCGAAAATAAAACCAGATAGACGGAAAGAATTGAAACAGTTTTATTTTTCAAGTATTTTTCGACGATAAGCACCAGAGGATTTAAAACATAGGCGAAGAAAAAAGAAACGACGAAAAGCAATAAAATGCTGCTCAGGTAATAAACCGAAAACAGGCCGGCCATTATCAATACCGGAAGCAATACGCGCTTGATATAATAAAGAAAATTCGAAGGAAGCGCGAGAACGATCATGCTCGAGTTCTCGCCCGAAAATGAAATTCCCGTCATCGAAGCGAGCGTTTCTTCATGGGCTTTTTTATGTTTTTTTTCTTCGGCGGCCGTGTTATCAGCCTGTTGAACGTTTAAACCGTTAACGGGTTCGTCGTTATTTTTTTTTGGTTTCTGATCTTTCATTTCGTTATTGCTTTCGTAAAGACTTTTTAATAATTTTAGCTTTTATGGAATTTGAATTAAACGCTACTGGATTTTTCTGAGGTTTAATATGAAGTTGATGGTCCTTTTTTCTACTTTGGTTATTTCGGATATCGCCGTAGCGTCGAGCCCCTGCTCGGCGAGCTTATATATCTCGGAGTACTTCCCGTTTATGGCGGCAGGCTCGAGATGCTCTTTTGGCATTATATATCCGGTCTGCTTGATCTTGCCGTGATGAGTGGTGGCTGCCGGGTTTACGCCCGCGTTAACAGGCGGAGGGCTTATAGAGTTAAGCGCCGCAGCAGGGCTTATAGAAGAGACGCCCGTCTGGGCCTGAAGTTCTTTTTGTGGCTTCGGAACCGGCTCCTGGCGTATCTTGAGCTCTTCGATTCTGCCCGCGAGCTCGGCGTATATCCTGCCGCATTCTTCTTTCATCTTCTGTATCATTCTTATTTCGAGGTTGGACAGGTCCGGCTTCATGTTAAGGCGGAAACGCGTTATGAGATCAGGATCGCCCGCCGGCTGCGAAACGACGTTAGCGCCCCGCTGAACCTGTAAATTATCGAGATTTTTCTGGAACTCTACGATCTGCAGTATCCTTTCGTCGGCAAGCATGACGAGCTCTTTCAGATGGGATATTTTATCTTCGAGTTCGGCGATCCTTATCATGGCTACTTTTTCAAATTCCGAGTTCAGCTGGGAGCATTTTTTAGCCAGTTCGCTCAAATCGGAATAAAGCGAATGAGACCCGCTCAACGTTTCCACCATCTTTTTCATTCGCATATAGAAAAAGATTATTATGACGTTAAGCGTCAGGGTAAGCCCGATTATTAACATTAAACAATTATTCGCGCCAATATTCAGCTAAAACACCACGCTTTATTATTATTTGCTAAGCTTTTTTGCTTTTTTCCTTTTTAGGAGCCGCCGGCTGCTCTTCTGCCTCTTTGGCTAACGAAGGAACTATGCGGTGGGGAAGCGTCTGGCCCAATATGGTGTCTTCGATTTCCCTTGATACTTCGGGATTTTCGATTAAATATTTTCTCGCGTTGTCGGTCCCCTGACCGAGCTTATTTGATTTATACGAGTACCATGCCCCTGACTTTTCGACTATTTTGAATTTTTCGCCGAGAGATATGAGCTCTAGCTCCTTTGAAATTCCTTCGCCGTAGATGATATCGAATTCGGATACCTGGAACGGGGGAGCGAGCTTGTTTTTGGCGACTTTGACCTTTACAGAGTTGCCTATGGTCTTTTCGCCTATTTTAATGGATTCGGTGCGGCGGATATCGAGCCTCAAGGAAGAGAAAAATTTGAGCGCGCGGCCGCCGGTGGTGGTTTCGGAAGGGCCGTAAGAATTGCCTATTTTATCGCGCAGCTGGTTGATGAATATAACCGTGGTTTTTGATTTTGAAGCTATGGAAGTTATTTTTCTGAGCGCCTGGCTCATAAGGCGCGCCTGCTGGCCGACGTGAGAATCGCCTATCGCGCCTTCGAGTTCGGCGCGGGTGACCAGAGCCGCCACGGAGTCTAAAACGACTACGTCTATAGCGTTTGTTTTTACGAGGGTTTCCACTATATCGAGCGCCTCTTCGCCGCTGTCGGGCTGAGAAACGTATAAATCGTCTATATTGACGCCGAGGCATTTGATATATTTAGGGTCCATGGCGTGTTCGACGTCTACAAAAGCCGCCACTCCGCCGTTTTTCTGGGCGTTGGCTATTATATGAAACGCGAGCG